>JAPKGD010000064.1 GCA_026648125.1 Bdellovibrionales bacterium
ACCTGCGCGCAGACGGGTCGGTTTACACAAAACTCCACTCTGTTATAACTTCTATTCCATCAAGTCCCGGTGGGTAGTCTCCAATCCAACGAAATTTCTTGCGCATGGGATGAGCCAAAAACAACATACCCTGATCTTCATTGCGCGGATATTGACTTAAAAGGTCACCAAATAAGACCTGCGCTCGACCAGGCCCCGAAAGATCCCGGTCAGCGCGAATTCCCAAATTTAATAGCCGAGAATTTAGAAAAGTGAATTCACCATCCACAAAGACCAGTAGGTTATCGTGGTATCCGGCGTAAGCGCGGTTTTCATTTTCGAAACTGTTGAGATCCGTGAAAAAGATAAAATCCAGTCCCGATTCTTGGGCGGCAGAGATAATTTCTGACATCGAACCGCTTCCACTCGACTGATTGGTGTGAATGTTAATCACGCCGGTATAATCATGAAATCCCTGAGGGTCATGGGAAGCAATTTCGCCGGGAATGATTCTCAAATCAAAACGACTTAGAAAAGTGCCGTAAATGAGATAAATCAAAAGTAATGCGATCGGGGCCGTAGACCATTTCATGGCTTCACCAACTGCCAGATTTCAAATTTTTGTCCAATCTCTTTAACTACAATTTTGGACCAGGATTGGTAAGCGGGCGGAACAACGTCATCTGGTTGAACAATAAGATAAAACGAATCTTCTTGTGGAGTGGACTCGGAGAGTGAATCAAAAAAATCTCTACGATTCATTTCGCTAAGTTTATAGATTGGCCTTTTCCAGCGGTAACTTAACCATGAAGCCATCTGGTACGATCGCGCATAAAGAGGTGAGAATTCTGCTGAAGTCTGAGCTAAAGTTTCAAATTCTCTGAGCTCAAAAAGTTTAGTTTTTTCCAGCGCGGCTGGCCAATTCGGTAGCGCAAAAAGAATTATAATGGCGGTCAATAAGCCGGCCCAAAGAACAACTGTACCCATCAGCCATTTTGAAAATCGCGGGAGTGCTAATACGGCCATGCCGAGAATCATCGGGTGGGAGGGCAGCGGCCAGTTGGCTTCTACATATCCTCGAAATGAGGTTAATCCAAAAAATATCAATGGCAGCATCGAGGCGATCAAAAACGCCTTCTCTTTTCGCGCATGCCAAGCGGCCCAGAGTACAGTGGGGAAGAGAAGCCCAAGCTGGGCTAAGAGATATTCAGAGGTCCAAGAGGGTTTCCAATTTCTGCCCAAGCCATGAGAAATCTGAAATCGAAAGGAAGCCCAGTCATGCTGATAGTTCCAAATGAGAACAGGAGACAAAAGGATCAGGACGGTGATTCCCAAAGGTACAAGCCATCGAAGAGTCTCACGAAAAGGCCTATGTTGTCGCCACCAAAGGGCAATAATCGGGAGCAAGAGAATAGCGTGATATTTACTAAGCGCGGTGAGACCTAAGGACAAACCTAGCAAAATGGCCGATTTCAATTGGGGTTGGTCGATGAATCTTTGTGCAGCCAAGAGAGTCAAACCCCAAGTCACAAATAGCGGGAGATCTGGTGTCACTATAAGTGAGCCCGGCCCGATGAGAGGCATAAAGAGGGCGAGGCATAGCCACCACAATTGTTGCTTTGGGCTGAACCATCTTGCAAAGAGGCGGGACCATATAACGAGGCCGAGGTGACCCAAGACAACAGCTGGCCAGCGCACAGCAAAGGGAGTGAGAATTGAACCAAGCCACATTAGCCAAGCCACCATTGGGGGATGATCGAAATAGCTAAGTTGGAGATGATTGGCCCAAACGAGGTAATAGGCTTCGTCCGGCGACAAGGGCAACCATCCGGTCAAAGCCAACTTGACGGCGAGAGCGACCCACCAAATTTTCCACCAGGGACTCACGGGAGCTGAATTTTCTTGGGTTTACCCAAGTCTCCGGGAACACCGACGTCTTTTCCATTATGAATGAGATTTACCGCTCCACCATCGCTCATTTCCAAAGCGATAGCTCCAGCCGCTTTAATCGTGTGGACCTGATCAGGCTGTAGAGTGACAGTTTTGCTCTCACCTTGATTGACGCGAAATCGGATTTCCACTTTATCAAGGGCTTCAATTATGAGCTCCTGGGTCGCCTTGGGCTTTGTGGCGGGCTTTGCCTCTGCAGTCGCAGCAGAGTCATTCGGATTAGGCTCCGTCTTTGCTTCAGGCTGAGTTTCCGCCTGAGGCTTTGAGGCCACTGCGACAGCATCGCTCTTTTCGGAGGAAGTTTTCTCAGGCGCTTTCTTTTCAGAGGCTAAAGGTGTTTGCTCGGATACTTTAGTTTCTTCTGGCTTTTTGTTGTCACTGACCGCACCAGCCTCTTTCTTCTCTTCAGACTTTTCAGGCGTTGGTGTCACCGCTGCGGCTTCCGTTTTATTGCTGGAAATCTCTTTTGCTTTTGGTTCTGTTGTAGCTATCTCTGCGGGCGCTTTTTGCTCACCATCCGTTGTGCTAGTTTCTATTTTGCTCAATTGGGGCGGGGGTTCCACCCTCGCTTCAGTTTCATACTTGTTCACCATGCGATAAACAAAAGCGATCAGTAGAATCAGGCTCAATAGCCCACCTGCTAAGCCCAATTTTTTTGTATTCGACATGCCCTCTGGAATTAACGGCTGATTTGAGGCTTTAGGCTCTTCTTTAGGCTTTATCGGCTCAGAGACAGATTCCACCGGCTGTCCTGCCGGACTTGGTTTGACCTCTTGAGGCCCAGGAGGAGAATCCAAAATTGCCATCTCTTCATTGAAGGCGCGAAGAACTTCATCAACATCCATTTTTAAAAACGTGGCATAAGATTTAACAAAGCCCCGGAGAAATGTTCGGGCAGGCAAATGATCCATATCTCCCGATTCAATCGCCTGAAGCATTCGTGACGTAATCTTGGTCGAAATAGACACTTCGGCAAGAGAGATATCCTGACTTTCCCTGCGGTCCTTCAAAATTTGTCCAGTTTCTTTCATTCCGTCCTCTTACTTTAGAAGTTCGAGCATGCTCCGCGATTTTGCGGCATATTGACCTTCAGGGAAGGTGCTCAACCCCTGTTCCAAGCGCGCTACAGCCTGCTCCCGTTGTCCGAGCTTCATGTAGCTGAGCGCTGAAAAATAATAAGGTTCCTCAATTTTAGCTCTTTTGCATTGGTCAATCGCTTGGTCGAGAGCTTCAGCGGCCTTTTCAAAGGCACTCAGTTCGTACAGAGTTCGTCCATAAAATGAACTGGCCAAACAATTTTGCCGACGAAGCTTTAACGAATCGAGAAAATTCTTTTCAGCAAGTGAATATTCACTCAAGTAAAAGTGAGCAATTCCGAGATTGGCCAAAGTTTTTTCAGGTTCTGGGTAAACGAGGTCCTGTGCTGCTAACTGAAGCTCCTGAATCGCCGCTCGGTATTGGCGCAACTCAATGAGAGTTCGGCCCAAATTATTTCTCGCTTCGGTAAATTTTGGATTAATCTCTAAAGCCTTTCGAAATGCGGATTCAGCAAGGTCCATTCGACCACGAAAAAAATAGGCCAAACCAAGCTGGTTTTTTATTCCCGGGTTCATCGTGTCCAGTTTATCGGCGGTTAAGAATTCTGCGAGCGCCTCGGGATAATTTCCTTTGGTCAAATGGCCGGTGCCGATCTGCAAATGAAGGAGAGCTCGTTGCTTCTGGTCGACTTTATTTGTCGCACAGCTAGCCAGGATCAGTCCGCAGAAAATAAAAAGAATCCGCATGACGAAAAATCTAGCAAATTCAAGGCGCTGGGGCAAAATTTGCTGTGATCCCGAGTGGCCGATAATGCAAAGCAATATTAGAGTGAATTCTTTAATTGAAGCGAGGCTATAGCTTCGAGGTGAGCGGTCTGAGGAAACATATCCAGCCCCTGAATGAACTCAACCTCATAGGCGTCAGAATTCAGCCAGGGCTCGAGGTCACGGGCCAACGTCGTTGGGTTGCAGCTTATATAAATTATTTGCTGGGGCCTTAATTTGCCGATGGCCTGACGGGTTTCTCGATCACAGCCAGGGCGAGGAGGATCCAAAACCACCAAGAGGGGCCCGGGTGGTCGCTTCCAGCTTCTTAGAAAAGTCGCGCAGGTCTGAGCCGCCCATTCTATGTTTTGGAAGAGGCTTTGTGAGCCTTGCCGTCTCTTCGCGAGGTCAACCAAATACGGACTCGCTTCAACCCCGAGAAGGGGGGTTGAAGGAAGCTTCTCAGCAAGGGGAAAGGTAAGATTGCCAGAACCACAATAGAGATCGACTGCCGATGCAAAGGGAATGGCTTTGATCGCCTTGACGAGGACACTAATGAGAACACTATTCTGTGCTTCGTTAACTTGGGCAAATCGACCGTCACCGCCATCTTGCTGAGACGCGGGGCGAATGTCTAATTCTCCATTTTGCAACCGAGCGATCTCCACCCGTTCCTTGTCTGGGGCATGGGGCTTTAGGTGCCGAGTTCGCACTGTTTCTAATGCGCTATTGATCTCCTGTTCGGCTAATAGGCATTCGTTAATTTCTACTAACCGATGTGAACCGCTCGCATAAAAGCCCAGCTTTTCGCCATGTCTATGTATCTGAATCCGATTTCTATAATGGAACTCCGCGGGGGCCGGAATCATTGGTAATATTGGTAGAGAATGAGATTTGTTGAGACGATGTAGAGCGGAAACAAGTTGCTCTTGCTTCTGCTTGACCTGTTCTTGGTAGGTTACATGTTGCCATTTGCATCCACCGCAAGTGCCGGCCACCGAACATGGGGCAGTTCTTCGCGCGGGAGATTCTACCTCAATTTTTAAGAGATCAGCGACGGCATAGGAGGAATGGAGTTCAACGACCCTGGCGAGAATGTGATCACCAGGGGCAGTAAAAGGAACAAAAACCACCATGCCTTGATAGCGACCCACGCCATGGCCCGAGTGATAGGCCAGGCGATCAATGGAGATTTCAATCTCTTGGCCGAGGGAAAGCGGCCGAGTCATAGACTCAGCCGTTTACGAATTCAGTCTTTTCGAAAAACAATGCGAGTTCGCGCTCAGCGCTCGCTGGGCTGTCACTGCCATGTACGGCATTTTCTCCTACGCTATCACCAAAAAGAGCGCGGATTGTTCCCGGAGCGGCTTTCTTGGGATCCGTTGCTCCCATGATTTCGCGGTTTTTCATGACGGCGTTCTCACCTTTAAGGCCATCAACACAACTGGGCCTGAGGTCATAAATTCAACTAATTCTCCAAAAAAGGGTCGCTCTTTGTGTTCCGCATAGAACTCTTCGCACTTGGGTCGAGTGAGGCGAACGAGCTTAGCCGCAGCGATGGTTAGACCATTTTGCTCAAATTTATCGATAATTGCGCCAATGTGGTTCTTCTTAACAGCATTCGGCTTAATGATGCTAAATGTGGTCTCAACAGCCATGTTTCTCTCCTCTTGTTATAAATTAAACCCGGCCTTCATAGCATGGGCCGGGCTGACACGCCAAGTGGGCGCTTAAGTAAGACTTGCTTTAAGGGTCGTCCCAAGATCCGCAGGGCTTCGGGCAATCTTGCATCCTGCTGACTCAAGGGCTTCAAACTTAGCCTCTGCCGTGCCTTTGCCGCCGCTGATGATGGCACCCGCGTGGCCCATACGCTTCCCTTTGGGAGCAGTAGCTCCCGCAATAAAGCTCGTCACTGGCTTTTTGAACTCTCTTTTAATGTATTCCGCCGCTTCTTCTTCGGCCGAGCCACCAATTTCACCGATCATGATGACTGCATCTGTCTCGGGATCTTTATTAAACATCTCCAAGACGTCGATAAAGTTGGTGCCATTGACGGGGTCCCCACCAATCCCTACGCAAGTGCTTTGCCCAAGACCCACTTGAGAAAGTTGAAATACTGCCTCATAAGTCAAGGTTCCAGAGCGGGAGAGAACACCAATTCGGCCTGGCTTATGGATATGGCCTGGCATAATTCCTATTTTGCACTGACCGGGAGTGATCACTCCGGGGCAATTGGGTCCAACAAGGCGAGTCTTCTTGCCTTCCATAAACCGCTTTACTCTGACCATGTCGATCACCGGAATTCCCTCGCTGATGCACACCACGAGATCTAGTTTGGCATCCACGGCTTCCATAATGGCGTCCGCCGCAAAGGGTGGGGGCACATAAATCACCGATGCATTAGCTCCAGTTTTCTTAACCGCCTGATCAACAGTGTCGAAAACGGGTAGATTTAAATGAGTGGTACCGCCTTTTCCAGGAGTAACACCACCAACCATTTTAGTTCCGTAGGCAATGGCTTGCTCCGAGTGAAAGGTACCTTGAGCCCCAGTAAACCCCTGACAGATCACCTTGGTCTCTTTGTTCACTAAAATCGCCATTAGCGGCCCCCGTTCACTGCGCTCACAATTTTTTGAGCCGCATTCGTCAAATCATCAGCCGGTAAAATATTGAGACCACTGTCAGCGAGAATCTTTTTGCCAAGTTCCACATTCGTACCTTGAAGGCGCACAACGAGAGGAACCTTAAGTCCCAATTCCTTCGTCGCAGCAATAATTCCTTCTGCGATGATGTCGCACTTCATAATTCCGCCAAAAATATTTACAAGTATGCCCTTCACATTGGGATCTTTGAGAATGAGCTTAAAAGCCGCGGTCACTTTCTCCTTATTCGCGCCACCGCCAACATCCAAGAAATTCGCAGGATTGCCACCATGCAATTTAATGATATCCATAGTCGCCATTGCAAGTCCGGCTCCGTTGACTAAGCAACCGATGTTTCCGTCGAGTTTTATGAACGCAAGTTCATGCTTGCTCGCTTCAATTTCAGTGGGGTCTTCTTCTGTGAGATCACGAAGTTCAACAATGTCTGGATGCCGATAAAGTGCATTTGAATCAAAATTCAACTTTGCATCAAGAGCAATGACATCACCTTCTGCGGTTTCTACAAGGGGATTTATCTCAGCCATCGAACAATCACTTTGCTCAAAAGCCTTGGCCAAAGAAATAAACGCCTTTACGGCGTTATTCACCGCTTTGTCCTTTAATCCTATCGCAAAAGCCAACTGCCGAGCCTGGAAGGGCATGAGTCCAACGGCCGGATCAATCGCGACCCGAACAATCTTCTCGGGGTGCTTTTCTGCAACTTCCTCGATGTCCATTCCGCCTTCGGAGCTCGCCATCATCACCACACGACCCACGGCCCGATCAACGAGAGCTGCCACATAATATTCTTTTTTAATATTGCAGCCCTGTTCGATGAGAACTCGTAAAACCTTTTTTCCCTCTGGTCCTGTTTGATGAGTGACAAGGTTCATGCCAATAATTTTCTCCGCATGCGCCTTTACTTCATCAAGAGATTTGGCGAGTTTGACTCCTCCGCCTTTTCCTCTGCCACCCGCGTGGATTTGAGCCTTAACGACCCAAACGGAACCGCCGATTTCTTTCGCCGCGGCGACAGCCTCATCAGGGGTGTTTGCGACTTTGCCTTTGAGAGTTACGACACCAAATTTTCTTAAGACTTCCTTGGCCTGATACTCATGAATATTCATCTCAAAATGCCCCTAGTATTGGATTTTTCGAAGAGCCGTAACCAGCTCCTTTACAGCATTAACAGAATTCTCAAGTCCTGCCCGCTCAGTTTCGTTCAACTCAACTTCTACGACTTTCTCTAGCCCCTTACCGCCAAGTTTGCAGAGCACTCCAATAAAAAGGTCTTTGATTCCATATTCGCCTTGTAAATAGGCGGCGCAGGGAAGTATCCGCTTTTGGTCACGTAAAATCGCCTCAGCCATTTGCACAGCACTTGCCGCAGGGGCGTAGTAGGCTGACCCGGTTTTTAGTAAATTCACAATTTCTGCACCACCTGTACGGGTGCGCTGAACAAGAGCTTCGATACGATCTTTGCTGAGCATCTCTGTGAGGGGAACGCCGCCAACGGAGCAGTGCCTTGGCATCGGAACCATGGTGTCACCGTGACCGCCCAATACG
>JAPKGD010000065.1 GCA_026648125.1 Bdellovibrionales bacterium
ACTTTGGTCATGGAAAAGAGTTTTGAATCCCATAGGCCCTTTGTTTTAGAGGCAGAAACCTACCGAAATGAATATTTCATTTTGGGCGAAGAGTTCTATTTCTTTAAGCGAACCCAAGTCGTCGAGACGGCAAAAGAAGAAGTCGATGCCTTTGGCAAGTTTTGGGGCTTGGCCATCGGCAACCTTACACCGGGCCAAGTCTCCGTTCGTAGGGGGTCGGAGTGGATCGAAGTGGTCGGACCTCAGATTATTTGGATTCCACCACAGGCCGTTGTCCATTGGAGATTGGGGCAAGGCCCTCTGACTTGGTACTCTTATTTGTCATCTCTTCCAAAGCCCTCTGGTCTTCCCGAGCACCCAGTTCTCTTTCAGTCCTATGACTTTTTTTGGCCGCAATCGGTTCACGATCTGTTGCACCTCTTTAAAACTTCAAGTGGATTTACGTCGTTAACGCCGGCGACTCACAATCCATGGGCGCTTAAGCTTAAAAGAAAGCTTGATACTGAATTTTGCGAAAATCATCGCATCGAAGACTATGCTCAAGAGATGAAAATTTCCCATGAAGCGCTGACCAGGTCCTTTCATGAGGAGTATGGTCTCCCGCCTATTCAATATCGAAACAAAATGCGACTCACTCAGGCCATGGTCGACATTTTAATGACCGGAAGAAAAATATCAGAAATTTCCCAAGCCGTGGGTTTTAGAGATCAAAGTCATTTTCATCAGCTCTTTCGTAGAGAAATGAGGTCTCGACCTTCGCGATTTCGATTTTAAAAGAGGATCTATTTTGCAACGGTAATAGGACGAATGTAGCTCATCGTGCTCTTCATGGCTTGGGCAGAAACGAGATTCATGTCATCCAAGCATTTCTTGTCGTTACAACAATTGCGAATTTGGCCTGCGTTTGTTTGGACCACTCGGTGAGCTTGAACGGCTGATTCGAGAGACTCGTTAGTTGTCCGACGATTGAAAGAAACAAGGTGAGTGACATGGCTTGTCCACTTTTCGGGAGGCAGGTTTAAGAATTTTCCGTCCTCCACGGAATAGTATTGGAGAACACCAGGTTTGCCAGATCCATTGTAGGTCATGACATGGTGGCGATGACTTAACTCTCTTAGATTTCGCACTTGAGATTGCGAGACCTTTCCCGACTTATCAAAACGTACGATTTGGTGAAAAGTGCCAAGCTTAGGATTAGTAAATTGAATGCGGGCGGTCATGGATCCATCCACGGGGTCCTTTTGGCACTGGAGTTCATCCACTCGCCCCGAAATTTGAGCAAATTTTTTATTTACTTCCGGGTTGAGTCTAAGCTGAGATTGTTTGGACAGAGGGTAAGTTAAAAAGAGCCGAAAGCAAGAAGGCTCATCTAAGTTTTCTTTTTGACATTGATTCAGCCACTCAGCGCAAGCGGGTGTGTCACAATCCGCTGTGGCACCCATTCCCATAAAGACAAGAGAGGCAGCAAAATCTCCGGCAACTTCTTTGAGATCGACAGAGGCTGGATCATGGACAAATTCAGCCACCGCTACTGTGGAAGGGAGAAGAGAGAGTACGGCCCCCACTCCGGCACGGAGTTTTCCCTTAGTTCCAGCAAAGATGGAGGGCTTGTTCAGCTTGGCGAGCTTAATGATGCGTCCACGATGTTTTTCAAAGCTCACAGATTTTAGATGTTCTGGGGTGTAATGAGATGCGATTTTTGCATAATCTATTTTTTTGTCAAAGAACTCGGTGATTGAAAGCATACGATTCACCGAATCAGCGGGGAGGTTAAGGGCCTTCTGTTGTGCACGAATCCACGTCGAACCATGATCAAGCGGTCGTGTCATGTGGCCATTTCGGTGTGCTCCAAAATCGGTCTTTCGAGCAAACGGGACGTCATACCAATCTACGGCCGTGACCAGATCGCTGACAAGTTTTCGATGAGTGGGATTTCTAAATTCGGTCTCAATTAATTTGGCCCATCTTGCATCGTCGACCGAATTGAGCTCTGTGACCGCTTTTACCATGGCTTTTCGAAACCGGTTGTCTTCTGGAAGGCTTCTCCAGTCCACCCCAATCGCATCAGCTTTTGCTAAGGTTTGGATGGTCGAAGTCGCCTTTGACAAATTGTTCTTGTAGTGATCGTGTTCGCTCGCAACTCGAATCACCTTCTCCAGCTGAGCAGCAATAGGACGATACTCAGGATTGCGAATGAGGAACTCAGGATGAGTGAGTGCTGTGTGAATAGCCATGGTCAATCTCAGGCGATGGGCGGCCGCTTTTCGATCGTGAAGGGAAAGCTGTTCTGGAGTGGCCCGAGAACCAGTGAGAAGGTCCCAGTCCATGGTTTCGCCACTCACCGCAGTGGCGGAAATCAGGAATAGATGGAGCAGAAATTTCAGGCAATCCAATCCCTTAACCATAGGCCTCCCCTTTATAGAGCTTTGCAAAGGAAAAGCCAGTCAGTTCAAATATATGGCAGTTCGCTGTATCGATTTTAGTCACTGTCATATTTTGGTGCATTTAATAAGGACTTTACGGGGCATCCGGAGAGTTTTAGGCTGCTTTTATGGAGCACATACCAGGGCTTACCTTTTACGAAAAGTCTCTAAAAATGTTCCCAACGGAGATTCCCGTGCGAAGCACGAAAGTGTCTTTAGGCTCTTCGAACATTTTGATTTCACCGCTTCCAGGTTGGGGTGTTCAAGATTATGCAAGGGTTGGTCCCATCACAGATATTTTTGCGCCAAATTTATTTCATCATCTCGGCGTGCGTGGTGCTCTTGAGGCAAATCCTTCGGCGGCCCTGTGGGCCGCACCAGGACTTGATTTGAAACGCCCACGTGTTCCGTGGAGTCAGATTTTATCACCTCAGACATGGAAGTATCAGAGCGAGGCCCCCATTTTTCCGATTTTAGGGGTGCCAAAGTTTAATGAAGTCGTCTTGTTGCA
The DNA here is from genome assembly GCA_026648125.1 of Bdellovibrionales bacterium. Lineage (GTDB taxonomy): Bacteria > Bdellovibrionota > Bdellovibrionia > Bdellovibrionales > UBA1609 > JAIBAM01. The sequence goes on from JAPKGD010000065.1 coordinate 2,935, forward strand.
CAAAGCTTCGCGAACCTTAGTTTGCTCAGATCTTTGCTTTAATTTGCAGGACTTGAAAGGGGTGGGAGCCTTTTTGATCTTTAATGTTTTTGGAACTTACCGGCAGTTCGGAGTCAGTCGTCTCGTTAGGTTCATGGTGAAGGATGCCAGCTCGGTAAGACAGAGCCTCGAGGAGATTGTGGCGCAAGATTTTGAGAATATTGTGATGGCCCATGGACGTGTGGTGACCCAAAATGGACGGAATCTTTTGAAAGCGGCGCTTCATAAGAGGGGCCTCATTTAATCTCGACAAAAGTGCAGTTGATATCCTGAAAAGCGGCCCTTTACTTTCGTCTGATTCATCTGATTTAGATCGATTTGGTTTATCGATTTTCTCAATGGGCTTAATTCAAATTCCGAAAAGATTAAGTGGTTCCAAATATATATAAACTCAAATCGCTGCTCGCGGCAATTCTTCCCAAATCGCAATTTGAGCGGGACGGGAAACTCCGCTTCACCTTACTTCTTCTCTCCGCCTTAGGTGCGGCAATGGTCGTCATAGGATTATTGCTCAGAAGCCAGAGTGGAGATCTTCAGTCAAGGCTGATCGACACTGAGGTCGGCTTAGGTGTGGCATCGTTTCTGGGGAGTCTTGGGCTCTACTTCTATGCGACTCGGCTTTCGCGTGTCGTGGTCAAATACCAAAACAATTTGGAGGACTCTTTAGAAAATCTACGCCTCGTCGAGTCCTCACTAGATGCGGTCATGATCGTGGCCAAAACGGACGTGCGCGGTATTATCACTTACGCGAATGAGAATTTTTTAAAGGTGTCCGGATATAGCCGAGAAGAAATACTGGGGCGAGATCATAGAATAGTAAATTCGGGCCATCATTCAAAAGAGTTCTTCGCTGAAATGTGGGCTCAAATTAAGTCCGGTAGGCCATGGCGCGGAGTCATAAAAAATCGAAAGAAAGATGGTTCATTCTATTGGGTGGACACCTACATCGCTCCGATCAAGGGAGAAAATGGACAAGTCATTGAATTTATATCCTTTCGATCTGAAGTGACGAATGAATATGAATCTTCCGAATCCACCCGAACTCAAAAAGAGCTCTACGACACCATTGTGAACAATATGGTTGAGGGATTCGTCGTGCAAAATCCAATGGGTGAAATTGTCCGCTTTAACCATGCGGCGACAATTAAACTGGGATTGACCGCTGATCAACTCATGGGAAAAAGATCAATTTATCCGAACTGGAAGTCGATTCATGAAGATGGAACGGATTATCCTGGGGAGACCCATCCGGCGATGATGGCACTCGCAACTGGAGAGACCCAAAAGGATAAAATTATGGGGGTTCATCGACCAAACGGTGAACTTCGCTGGCTACATATAAACTCTTTTCCTCTTATCAGACCAGGTGAATCTAAGCCCTATCTAGCAGTGACCACATTTCGGGACATTACGAGTCAAAAAAATGTCCTAAATGAGATTAGTGAAGCCAATCAGCGGTTGGAACTCTTGGCGTCGTCGGGCGAGCTCGGTTTTTGGGATTGGCGGTTGTCTGAAAATCGGGTCCTCTTTGATGAGCGCTGGTGCCGAATTCTCGGCTATGAGCCAAAAGAATTGGAGCAGGCCATTGAGACATGGGAGAAGCTGACTCACCCAGAAGATTTGCCGCTCGCTCGACAGCTTTTTGAAGACTATCTATCAGGTCGGTCAAACTATTACGAAGTCAAATTTCGAATGCGGCATAAAGATGGACATTGGGTGCGAATAATCAGCAAAGGAAAGATCACGGATCGAGCCCTTGATGGCACACCCACTCGCTTTGCAGGCACTCACTTTGATTTGACTAATTTGGAGAATGTTGAGTTTGAGCTAGAGCGACAAAAGCAGGTGGCAGAACATCGCTCAAAATTAGCATCGGTGGGAGCTCTCGCGGCCGGTGTGGGGCACGAAATTAACAACCCGCTTGCGATCATTATGTCCGATCTCTATCTGCTTCGTCAGTATGTGAAAGATGAGAATTTTGACCGATCACGTTTTGACCGCACCGTTCAGCGCATGGAAGTCTCAGCCAATCGGATCAAGGGAATCGTATCTGGGTTGAGAACTCTTTCCCGTCCAGATGGGGGCGAAAAGAAGGAGTTCGCCATTGAACAGGTCGTCTCGGAATCTATCGAATTGGTGAGACGATTCTACGAGGGCGAGGGTATCGAGTTAATCTATAGGGTAGGGGATGGCGTCAAAGAACTCTTGTTGATCGGAAAATCTGGGTACATCGGGCAAATCATAATGAACTTGCTCTCCAATGCCAAGGATGCCACCGAGGGCGTAAAGAATCCCAAGATTGAGGTAGACCTCAGCGCAACTGAAGGTGTAGTGAGCCTTGAAGTGTCTGACAACGGAATGGGAATTCCAAAGGAATCACAGTTAAAAATCTTTGAGGCCTTTTATACAACCAAAGAAGTCAACAAAGGCAGCGGTCTCGGACTCTCTTTGGTACATTCGATGGTTGAACAGTTGGGTGGCCGGGTGGAGATTCAATCTGAGATTGGCAAGGGCGCAAAGTTTACCGTGAAATTCAAGGCTATAGCCCCCATCAGTAGCGCCATTGTCCGCGTCACTGAGGAGGCACAAAAAAATCTCACGCAGATTCCTCCGTTGCGAATTTTGGTGGTGGAAGATGAGGAAGACTTTAGAATTGGCTTTAAGAGTATGCTCGAGCTGATGGGGCACGAAGTTGAGACGGCGCCGAGTGGAGCGCTTGGACTTGAGCGCATAAAGAGAACCCCTTTTGATTTGGTCCTCGTTGATTTAAAGATGCCTCATATGAGCGGAGAAGAGGTTCTCAGGCGCTTGAAGGAGACTACCTTGCGGCGAAGACCGCTCTCAATTTTGATGATGGATAATCTAAAGCAACGAGAAGAATTGAATCCTATGCTGCAAATTGCCTCTGACGGCATATTGCCTAAGCCGTTTACCATTAAAGATTTTGTCGATGTCGTCTCGAATATGCTGCCATCAGCGACACATAAAAAGGTGGTATAGCCAGTGGCTAATTTGAGCTCTTTGGCTTTCAGGTAACCCAGGCCATAGATGGGCAAGAAGCCCTAGATAAGGTGAAAGCAGATAAATTCGACATTGTGATCACGGATATTCGCATGCCCCGAATGAGTGGTTATGAGCTGACCAAGGCGCTGCGAAGAATGGATTTTGAATGGCCAAAGATTCTAGTTCTTTCAGGTTATACAGATTACTCAACGGAAGAAATTTTGAATGCGGGAGCTGATGGGTTCTTCAGTAAACCGTTCAATGCATCGGCCGTGAGGGAGGGGCTTCAGCAAACTCTGTTGTCCCCATTGGAACGTTGGGGACGTCAGGCCAAGCGTGCGGGACTCTTTCGTATTGAAAAACATATCAAAGGTCTCTCCGAGGGTTGGTCTCATAAGGAATTTGCACTTGGACGAAATGGCTTTTTTGTTCAGCTCAAATACGACCAGCCGCAGGTGGGAGAATGGGTGGACTTCCGAATAGAAATTCGAGATGGGCATCCCATACGTACTTTCTCTGGTCAGGGTCAGGTGATGTGGGTTTATTCGGGAGAAAAACAGGGGCGCACTCCTGGTGTTGGAGTCGAATTTCGATACATTGATGAGTTCTCTTTGCGTCAATTTCTCGATTGGGTGAAGTCGGTAAAGCCACTGTCATCCATCCCCATACTTTGATTTTCTCATTAAAAATTAGAACCACTTGCGGCCATGTCGGCGCTGTGATGTGTAAATGCCCTTATAGCCAGAGCAGTAGTAGCTCATGAAACATGCGATTAATGCGTACGGGGCTATAGACCAACCAAATAGCTCCATGGCCATAAAGCTACAAGCCAAGGGCGTATTTGCGGCGCCGGCAAATACGGCCGCAAAGCCAACAGCGCCGAGAAGGTTGAACGAGGCCGGAAGTAGAATGGCCAGAGCGCTTCCTAATGTTGTGCCAATAAAAACGAGTGGAATAAATTCGCCCCCCTTAAATCCAGTGCCGACAGTCAATGCGGTAAATATACCTTTCATCGTTGGTTCGTAAAAAGAGGCTTGATGAGTAAGAGCTTCTTGAATGGAATTGAGCCCAAGGCCAACAAATTGGTAGCTACCCTCAAGCCAATACAGGGAGACGAGAAGAATCCCACCAATGAATGGTCGAAGTGGAGGGCTGTGAATCAACTTTTTTGAGATGCGGTCCACGCCGTGAGCAAGAATCACAAAAAGCCTCGCGCTCAAGCCAAATGCAACTCCGGCAAGGGCCACTCCAAACAGGGCCTTGAGGTCAAGAGGATCAATCGCAAACTGAGGGTAAATGGTGTGAGGAGCTTTAAGAAAAAGAGAAACACCATAGGCCACACAAGATGCGATCAGGCATTCAAACCAGGCAAAGGTTTGTAGACGTCCAATGCGGATCGCTTCAATACCAAAAATCGCGCCCGCAAGGGGCGTTCCAATGGCAGCGCCAAAACCAGCGCCGGCGCCAGCCGCAAGAATCACCTTTCGCTCCTCGGGACGTAACTTAAAGAGGAGTGAGAGTTGGTCCGATAAGGATGCGCCCATTTGAACGGCCGTTCCCTCCCGTCCCGCCGAACCTCCAAAGAGGTGAGTGATCACAGTTCCTATTAAGATGAAGGGAGCCATACGAGCTGGAATGACCTTTTTAGGGTCATGGATTTCATCGATGATCAGATTATTTCCGGGGGCAATGGGCTTTCCAAAGTAGTGATAAACAACTCCGATAAAGAGTCCGGCCAGAGGGAGGCCCCACAGTATCATCATGTTTTGATCGCGAAACTCACCGGCCCAGGTCAGTGTCACGAGAAAGACTGTGGCGGAAGCCCCAGCCATCAAACCACTCAAAGTGCTCAGCCATACCCAGCGCATGAGTTGGCCAATGGAGTCGTACTTAAACAGGT
>JAPKGD010000066.1 GCA_026648125.1 Bdellovibrionales bacterium
TCGCCGCCTGATCGCAGATATCGAAAAACGCTTCCCGCACCCGTTCATGCCGGTTTACGTTTTCAGCAATCAGTTTACCCTTTCCTCGAACTTCGTAATAAATTCGAGTTCCATCAAAGCTCTTTACATATCCCGTCGATTTTTCGATCAAGTTCATTGCAGTAATTCAACCTCAATTTGAGTGGAGCCGATGCCAATGATGTCCCCAGTTTTGAGTGAATGAGAGGCACGGCCCTGCCCATTAATTGAGATCTCTTTAGGATGGTTTGTTCGAAACGTCACGCCTTCGGGCGAAGGTAATATCTCAAAGCAAGTGTCTGGAGCGCCTTTTTCTTGAATCGGAAGGTCAATGGAGGCCGGACCCACTCGACGCGGCCCATATCCTAGAACCCATACTGTTTCAGTTTGCGGGCCACCTATAAACGTAAGCCGCACGGACGGATTAAGCGCGACGATGGCTTTGGGCTGGTCGGCGATTTTGTCCATGTTCTGATCAATAAATTCAATGATGAGGTCACTCCAGCGTCTCGCGTGGGGCTCATCTTCTGGTCCCTCTGAGGGCTCTCTTTCAGACTCCTTCTGGGCGCGAAATTCTTCTGGAATTTCAGCAGTATATGATTCTTCAACAGTTGCTTTTGCCTTCTCCTGAGGAAGATCGACCTGACCCGTGGGTGAGGTCGCTTGTGTTTTGGAGTCCCTACTTATCGAAGCCGCCGAGACCGTCACTGGGCCTGGCTGTGCCTCTACGGGTTGGTCGGACTCAAAGACCTCAAAGAGGCTATCGCCAATTTCGAATTTAACTCCAAGAAGAAGGGGAACCGTAGTAACTCGGGCTCCATTCATGCGGATTCCGTTTTTTGAACCGTTATCAACCAGATTAAGCTGGGACCCTTCCTTGGTAATAAAAGCATGTAAAGATGACACTTTGTTGTCGTTGAGCACAATGTCGCCCTTCGCCCGACCCACCTTTAGCCCTTCTTTGAGGTGAAAAACCTTATCCTTTAAGGGGCCCTGCAGGGCTCTAATAGAAATAGCCATGTTTTTAATATAACTGAGAAATTCACCGGCTACCACGCGGTTTCTAGTTGTCCCATACCGAAGGACCGTGCTAGTTAGCACAGAACTTGTTTAATCCTTGCTCTTGGCGTCATAGGTGACCGGGGGCTAACTAACCGAAAGGACCAGCCCTATGGCTACGGAATCTACTGAAATCATCAGAAAATATGAAGGCGTCGTGATCATGCATCCAGATGCCAGCGAAGAAGAGCAAAAAAATCTCTTCCGCAAGAACACAGACATCATCAAGTCATTTAAAGGTGAAATTAACCACCTGGACACTTGGGGACGTCGTCGCCTTGGCAATCCAATTAATAAGCTCCAGCGCGGAATTTATTTCCATACGACTTTTACCGGAAAGCCCGGTTGCGTAGCCGAGCTTGAGCGCACAATGAGAATCAACGATCGAATCCTTCGCTTTGCCCACGTTCGCTTGGATGATCGAGTGAACCTCACGAAATTCGTAGACGACTTTAAGTCAGCTTTGGCGGAGACGATGAAGCGGGAAAATGAGCGCGAGGCGAAAGCGGCAGCTCGGCGTCAAAATGCGATGCAGGCTCGTGAGGGTGGTTTCGGCGGACCTCGACGGCGTGATGAAGGCGGTCGTGGCGACTTTGACCCAGCTGAATTTGGCGACGCAGAATAATTTCTTGCGGGGTTAGTGGCGTGCTTACAATGCGCAAAAAAGTTTTATCTTCGAGCATTCTCATGGCGTGGTCCATTTTGTTGACTGCGCTCACGGGAATATTTGGCGGAGTGCCTTTGCGCGCATTGCGAGTAGTTGTTGGATCAGGAACTTTTTGGCTTCTTGGGTTGGTGGGTCTGCTTCCGTTTCTTATCGGAAAATGGTGGGTTTTGGGGGGCCTTTATTTTGCCCTAGTTCTTGCCGTGGGAATCTACTCTGACCTTGAAGCTAAAGGGCAAAGCCTTTTTGAGAGTGGATTCGTCGCAATACTTTTAACCGGCTTTCTGTTTTGTTCATTATTTCTATGGTGGGCAAATCGTCAGGGAAGCGATTGGTATGCCGTATTGCTAAGCAATGTAGATACTTATTTGGCCTCTATTCCCGGTTGGAATGAGAAGCTTAAAATTGAATCTAAAGACATTGTTTCACAGATTCCGTCTCTTGGAATGGTCTCGCTGCTCATAGGCCTGTTTACTGCCCTTCTATTTCAGCGACGTATGCTCGCAATGCTTGGAATGAGAAAACGTCTGCCCCATAAGTTGTCCAAATTTGCCGTACCAGACTTTTTTATTTGGGTGATGGTGGCTGGTTTAGGCGCAGCTTTTTTGGCCGACAAGACGATTTGGTTAAAGGTGATCGGCATTAACTTATTGAATTTTGCAGCGGCGGTATTTTTTCTTCAGGGGCTGGCGGTTGTTGCCGCGCACTTTGAGGCGTTTCGGGTTGGATGGATTTGGCAAACCCTGATTTTATTAGTTTTAGTGACTCAACTCTTTGTTTTAGTGAGTGCTCTCGGCCTGCTCGACTACTGGGTGGACTTTCGAGCCCGATTAGCGAAGCGAGTTCAGGAATTAGATCAAGAACTTTTTAAAAAGTGAGGAATTTATGAAGGTGATAATGCAAAAAGATGTAAGAAACGTCGGAAAAGTTGGCGACATGGTCAACGTAAAGGATGGCTTTGCCAGAAACTTTTTGTTTCCGAGAAAGCTTGCTGTTGAAGCCACAGAGAAAAGAATGAAAGAGTGGCAGCACCTTCAAAAGGTAGCAGATGTTCGTCGTAAGAAGGCTGTGGCTGAACGTCAGGAAGTTATTCAAAAGCTTCAGGGTGTTACTCTGACTTTCAAAAGCGAAGCAGGAGCAGGTGATAAGCTCTTTGGATCTATTACGGCGATGGACATCTCAGACGAGCTGGATAAGTTTGGTTTCTCGATCGACAAGCGAGATATTCACCTTGATGACAGCATCAAGGTACTTGGACAGCATAAAGCCCAAGTTAAGCTTGGCGAAGGCGTAGTTGCCGATCTGACTATAGTTGTAGAGCGAATTCAGGCCTAATTATCCGTTATTGCTAGCCAAATCTGATTTGGCTAGCAAGAGCGTGTCCTGAAGAAACTCAGCCATCACTTCTCTAAGACTTTCAATAGTCAGACGTTCCGTTGAAAGCCCCTTCGCCGCAAGTAAGCGACGTAGCTCATCCTCAACCCAGCTTGCCGGTAATCCAGACGCCAAGGCAAGTTGTGCTATGAGTGTATCCCCTTCCATGGTGACCCCCATCTCAATATGTAGACAGTATGATTGAACCAATAGGTGAAAGCGGAGACCAACTCCCATTGCTTTTGGCATCAAATACTGGACCTTGGGTGGGCTGCTGCGAACCAGGGGCCTTTTTAAGATGAGGTAAGTTGCCCTTTGCGGTGCTCAAGTCCGGCTCGGACGAGGGTGACCCCTACCCGCCAAAAAATAACCAAAAACATACCAAGTACGGGCAATACACGGTTCGCTCGCACAAGGGCAAAGCTTTGAGCTTTGATGCTTGGGCCATACAGAAAATAAAGAGAAGGAAGCGTGACGACGAGAGAGAATAAAAGGACCCAAAGGGCCGTGCCCTTTTGCATAGGGTCCGACGCCTTTAGAACGCAAAGAAGAGAAATCGGAATCAGTAAAGTGAATTGATACTCCCAGACGGTGTTGTAACTTAAAAAGAAGCTGAGAGTGAGAAGGCACACTATCCAGGTTGCCACCTCAAGGCGTTGGCGTTGATCACGAAGCGTAATGGTCAGAACAGAGGCCAGTACTGATCCGAAGAGAGGAATCTTAAATAGAACCGGGGGCAATTGGCTATCGAAGATTCCATTCACGAATGCCGAAAGCGAAAAGATCTGCAGGTGATTCCAATAGAAGTCTGATTGGGCGATGAGATTGAACCAGTGGATTGTGTTGTCTTTCATGTCGGAATTTAAAACGTAGTTATTATTGTAGATGTTCAAATTCTCTTTAACGTATTGTGGATCGATTAAGAGCGAGAGAATTCTTTCGATGCCTATGAACTCTGGATTTAAAAAGGGAATCAAAACCGTCGCTAAAGAAACCAAAGCGTAAATGCCCAATGAAAGGAAAGTTGACCGTCGTGTTTCTGAGATAATCAGAAACATTGGCAACATCAAAATGACCACAGGTTTGGTAAACAAACTGATGAGAAGTCCCGCGACAAAGTATCGATTTCCGGGTTTAGATGCGCCCTGAGAAAAGTGATAAAAACCGATCAAAATCAGGGCTATGGCTAAAACCGTCAATGTATGAATATTTCCTGTAAATAGAAGCGAATAGACGGGAAGGCCAAATATACTGAGAAAGTAGCACAATCCTTTTTGCGGGGCAGTTGGGGCTCTTTTAGCGAAAAGATGACCCATCAAGAGGAGTAGACTCAAACTGAAAGTTACCCATAAACCATAACTCGCCATAGGGCTTAAAAAGGAAAAGATAGGACCAGCCACAAGTACAAATAAGGGATGGGAAAGGTACCAAGTCACATTAGGACCACCATATTGAACCCCCTGAAAGGTATCGAACATGCTCCTTCCTTCGAGCAAATTGAGAAACCCTCTTGGCACGCTCCAATAATCCACACCCATGGCTTTGTCTGGGTCGAAGCCAAAAAAGAATCCATTTAAAAATGGGAACTTCAACGAAAGCACAACCAAAGCGAACCAAAGGAAGGTCAGCGAGATGAGCCCCCAAAAAATCATCTTGGAATTTCTATTCTTTTGCAGAGATATCACTGCCCCATCTTATGTAGGGTCTAGCTTTGTGGCAATAGCCCACAAACTAGCCTTGGCTTTAGGCTCGCGCAATTGCCTTCATGGCGGCCTGAGCTTAGAATTTTTAGGTGAGCACTGTCATCATAGATCTGGACAACACCCTTGTACGAACCGACCTTTTGCTTGAAGCTGCAATTCAGTTTCTCAAGCGTAATCCCTTTCGAATTTTAAAGCTTATTGGCTGGGCGCTCAAAGGACCACTCACACTAAAGAAGAACCTTGAACATCAGATAAAAATCGACCCATTGATTCTTCCTTATGATCCAAAGGTCATTGATCTCATTCGAGAATATAAAAGACAAGGGTTTCGAGTTCTTATTGCCAGCGCATCGCCAGCGTCTTGGGTTCGAGAAGTGAGTCATCATTTGAATCTATTTGAAGGAGCGCTTGGTACAGATTCGGAGAATTTAAAAGGTATTAAAAAATACGAAGCTATAGTCAAAAATTTCGGCGTTACGGAATTCATCTATGTGGGTGATGACTATAGCGATATAGCCATTTGGCAAAGATGTAAAAGTGCAGTGGTGGTTAATGGCACAAAGGAAACAATAGCTGCTCTCAGCCACGAGGGAATAAAACATAAAATTATTGAAAGTCGACCGAACTATATTAAGACGGTGGCAAAGCTCATTCGGGTTCGCCAATGGCCCAAAAACGCCTTGCTTTTCTTGCCTGTTGTGGCCGCTCATGCACTGGAGTCTGCATCGCTTTTAAGTTTGATCTGCGGTTTTTTTGGATTTAGCTTTGCCGCTTCGTCCGTATATATTTTTAATGATCTCTTTGATGTAAGCAGCGATCGACAACATCACTCAAAAAAATCAAGGCCTATAGCGAGTGGAGACATTTCCTTCTTCAACTCGATTGCTCTTTTTATTCTCATGGTCGTGCTTTCGTTGGGATTGGGATTCGCTGCGGGAATTCCATTTATAAAAGTAGTCGTCGGCTATTGGTTCCTGAATCTTGTCTATACTCTTTACTTTAAGAAGCAGGTTGTACTCGATATTCTAGTCCTCTCAGGAATGTATACCATTCGCCTTTATGCCGGCGCTGCAATTACCCTTACCCCAATTTCAAATTGGCTTCTCGCATTTTCGACCTTTTTCTTTTTTGGATTAGCCTGTGTAAAGCGCTATATCGAGCTGCTGCGGATGAAGGGAATTCATGCGGCTGGACGTGGATATTCATATGAAGATGCAGATATTGTTCGGATTCTGGGGGTGGGCTCTGGGCTCATTTCAATACTCGTTCTACTCCTGTACATACAGAGTCCGGAAGTTTCTCAGCTCTACAAGGATCAGAGTTTAATGTGGTTTATGGTCCCCATTATGCTCTTTTGGAATGCCCGGCTCTGGGTATTGACGGGACGAGGTCAGGTGGATGATGACCCGGTGATCTTTGCTCTCAAAGATGGTTGGAGTTGGATTTGCCTGATTAGCCTGGTGTTCACTCTTGGGGTCTCCGCACTATGAGATTCCCGAGTTGGGGATTATATCCGAAAGTCATAGATGAAAAAGCAATAGAATTGAGTCGACCATTCCTGCCCCCTCCTACTTCGGCATTTCTCCCCAGGGGAAATGGAATGTCCTATGGAGACGTATGCCTTAATGACGGTGGCATGTTGGGTCTGACTAAATACCTCGATTCCTTTTTAAGCTTTGATCCGAAATCTGGAACTTTTGAGTGTGAGAGCGGAGTCACTCTTGATCAAATTTTAAGACTGGTCGTGCCTTATGGTTGGTTTTTGCCCGTAATTCCCGGCACCAAATACATCACGGTCGGCGGCGCAATTGCTAATGATGTTCATGGAAAAAACCATCACTTGAGAGGCACCCTGGGAAGTCATGTACTTGAAATGACGATTTTGAGGTCTGATGGTTCGATTAAAGAGTGCACTTTAGAAAAAGACAGGGATTTGTTTTGTGCAACTATCGGTGGCCTAGGACTAACGGGACTTATTTCCCGAGCCAAGATTCAGCTTATGCCGATCCAAAGTGCTATTTTGGAATCTGAACAGATAGTATTTCACAGTCTATCGGAGTTTCTTCAACTCTCTCAAGACGCGGACAAAGACTGGGAATATTCGGCCGCTTGGCTAGATAGTCTTAATAGCAATGGGGAGAGAGGGATTTTCTTAAGGGCAAAGCACTCAAATTCATCGATTTCACTCAAGCCACATGACGATTCTAAGAAAATAAGCGTTCCGTTTTACTTTCCAAATGGCACCCTAAATGGTTTCACCGTTAGAGCTTTTAACTTTCTCTACTTTCATAAGAATTTTAAAAAGATCCGAAGGGCTCGAGTACATTACAACCCCTTCATTAATCCTCTGGATAATATTCTGCATTGGAATCGAATCTACGGAAAAAATGGATTTCTGCAGTATCAGTTTGTGGTGCCACATTCGAGTTCAGGCGAACAAGCACTTAAGGAGATTTTAAGTGGATTGAGACGATCAAATCTGGGCTCATTTTTGTCGGTAATAAAGGTATTCGGTGAAAAGTTGAGTCCTGGATGGATGTCTTTTCCGATGCCTGGGATTACCGTGGCCCTTGATATTCCAAATGCGAGTCAGGCCAACGTATTTGCGGTTTTGAATCAAATGGATCGACTCGTTGAATCGGTTAAGGGCCGCGTCTATCCAGCCAAGGACGCTCGAATGTCTCCAGAGTCATTCAGAAGGTTCTTCCCGAATCTTGAGAGATTCAAAACTCAGTTGGACCCGAAGTTTTCCTCCAACTTCAAAAGGAGAATGGGATTTTGATTGGAGTTGGGAAATCTCGATAAGAGCAAAGCAATAGGAGAGAATTTAACGTGAATATTGTCATCTGTGGTGCGACCTCAAGAATAGCCGAATGTGTTGCTAGAATTTATGCCGTGCCAAAAAACCAAATGTTAGTGGTAGGCCGTGATGACGAGAGGCTTAGAGTTGGCACTTGACGCTGTTTTCGATGCCTTCACCGGGCCCGAT
>JAPKGD010000067.1 GCA_026648125.1 Bdellovibrionales bacterium
AGTTTAAAAAAATGGCGGCATAAGAAGTTTGCTGCCATTTCAAAATTAAATTTTACGTTCAACTCTATCGATTAATTTCTATTGGCACTTAAATTTCATCTCGACCGTATATCCTCGCCCAGCGGCGGCATCTGCTACCACTCCACCAAGACCCACGACTCCGCCGAGATTACTTTCTTTCTCGCCACCAAAGACATAGGCCGCGCCTCCAGCTGCCTTAGCCACACGCGACGCCGTCTTTACACGGTTATAGTCCTTCTCGTCCATTTGACCGGTGTACTTCGCTTCTTCATTGACGAAGGCGGCATACTTATTTTGTTCTTTGCAAAAGTGATTGGCCTGGCGAATGGCTTCTTGCGATCCATTTTCCTTATCTTCGGTCTGAATGACCACTCGATGTATGCCATCAACCCCTGCGCGGACGTCATTATGGTGAGCACATCCCATTGCAACCAAAGTTAAACCGCCGAGTACGACTAAGGTCTTTATCATTTTAACACTCTCCTAGTAGCGATAGTGTTCAGGCTTAAAAGGACCATTTTGATCAAGGCCGAGATACTTCGATTGCTTGGAAGAAAGTTTGGTGAGCTTCACTCCCAGTTTGTCGAGATGCAAGCGAGCCACTTTTTCATCGAGCTCTTTGGGAAGACGGTAAACACCCACATCTTGGTATTTATGCCGATTCTGCCAAAGATCCATCTGAGCCAAGACCTGATTGGTAAAGGAATTGGACATCACAAAGGAAGGATGTCCCGTTCCGCAACCTAAATTCACCAAGCGCCCCTTTGCCAAAACGATAATCTCTCGTCCGTCCTTAAAGGTATGTATATCCACCTGGGGCTTTACTTCTCTCATCTTGGTATTCTTATTGAGCCAAGCCATGTCGATCTCGATATCAAAGTGACCGATATTGCAGACGATCGCTCCGCTCTTCATCTTTGCAAAATGCTTATCAGTTATGATGTCGCAACAACCTGTCGCCGTAACAAAAATGTCAGCTAAAGGTGCAGCCTCATCCATAGTGACCACTTCATACCCTTCCATGGCCGCCTGAAGAGCGCAAATCGGATCAATCTCTGTAATCAAGACTCGAGCGCCAAACCCTCTCAGGGACTGAGCGCTACCCTTGCCCACATCGCCGTAACCTGCCACCACGACGACCTTACCCGCCACCATCACATCTGTGGCCCGCTTAATCCCATCCGCCAACGACTCCCTACAGCCGTAGAGATTATCGAATTTCGATTTTGTGACCGAATCATTGATATTGATCGCAGGAACCTTGAGTTTCCCCTCTTTGAGGAGTTTTTCAAGATTGTGCACGCCAGTGGTGGTCTCTTCGGAAAGACCAATGATGTTGTCCATGATTTTTGCGTACCGGGGCTCATGCATCATATTGGTAAGGTCACCGCCATCATCGAGGATCAAATCATAGCCCTTTGGCCCCCAGCCTTCGATGGTTTGCTCGATACACCAGTTAAATTCCTCTTCCGTCTCCCCTTTCCAAGCAAAGACGGGAACGCCGGCCGCCGCTACGGCGACCGCTGCATGATCTTGAGTTGAAAAAATATTGCAGGAGCTCCATCGAACTTCTGCCCCGAGCTTGGTCAAGGTCTCGATCAAAACCGCCGTTTGAATGGTCATATGAAGACAGCCAGCAATCCGGGCGCCCTTGAGCGGCTGCTGCTTACCGAATTCCTTGCGCAGAGCCATGAGACCCGGCATTTCGGTTTCAGCAATCTTAATCTCTTCCCGTCCCCAGCGGGCGAGCTCCGCAAATCTTTTTTTGGGGTCTTCCATAGCCTCTCGGCAAACCCGATAGTCTGGTTGAGTTGTCGTTGTTCGCTTTGTCGCAGTCTTGCCCTTCATCGTAGATACCTCTTTCACGGTCATCTCCTTATGCAATGGAAACGGGCTTAAGGCCCTATGTGAGATTTGCCAGGCAGTTTAGCTGCCCTAATCAACCAAAGTCAAAATCTCATGGCCCTTATCGGTGATAAGCACGGTGTGCTCGTATTGGGCCGAAAGGGAACCATCTCCCGTGATGTAGTACTTGATGCTCGAACCCGCGATGGGGAGCTCTACAATAGAGGCTGGAGTCGCATTAACCATGGGCTCTACAGTAATACAGCACCAGGGCTTCAATTTGAGGCCCCTTCCACGCTTGCCATAGGATGGCACAAAGGGCTCGTCGTGAAACTTCTTGCCTATACCGTGGCCGCCGATTTCTTTGACCGTCGTATAGCCGCGTTTGGTCGTCAGTTTATTGATTTCAAAGCCAATATCCCCAGTGGTTGCAAAGGGCCGAACCTCATCGATCCCCCTCATCATGGCATCCTTAGCACACTCGGCAAGGCGCTTCGCCTGATCAGACACTTCCCCCACAAAAAATGTAGCCGAAGTGTCCCCAAAAAAACCGTCCTTTAAGCAAGTCACATCGATGTTTAGAATATCACCTGCCTTGAGCGGCTCATCGTTTGGCACCCCATGACAGATGACATCATTCACCGATGTGCAAATCGCTTTAGGATAACCATGATAGCCAAGGGGGGCCGATTGAGCGTCCTTTGAAAGGGTCCACTCATGCGCTATTTGATCGAGCTCATTGGTGGTTATACCAATCTTAACCTGTGTTCCCACAAACTTAAGAAGCTCGCCCGCCAATCGGCAAACGCGTTCCATTTTTCGAATCTCATCAGCCTGGAGCGGAGTCACCTATACACCTCAAAAGCACCCTTTTAGCAAAAATCACTTAGCGACGCAACGCCCCTTAAGAACCCGTACAACTTCTCGATCCACGGGATGAGTCATCTCATCCTCACGAAGTCCCTGCACCTCTCGCCAATTCGCAGACATTTGGCTCAGAATGGCCTTGGGCTCTGATTCCCCTTGCTGCAAGTGAACTTCCCAATACAACGCCAAAAGCTGTTGTGGACGAAATAATGAGCGATGAAAATGAGGGGAGACATAAAGCAGGGGACCAAGATCGATCTTTACCCCCAACTCCTCTTGAAACTCCCGCGCCAGAGCGACTCCTGGGGCTTCCGTAAACTCCACGCCACCCCCTGGAAACTTGCGCAAATCCTTGCCCAATACATGTTCATCGATCACCAAAACGGCGTCCCGAGCGGGTGACCAGAGTATTCCATACACGCGCAAATTGATACCGTTTATGAGATCGGACATACCTTCACTCTGACCTGAAGATCGTCAAAAAACAATGGGCCCGCCAAGTGGCGAGCCCATTTTTCGATCATCAAAGACCGATCGAGACTAGCGTAAGTGCTTGCTCACGATCTTGGTCATTTCAAACATCGAAACAGTTCCTTTGCCGAAAACGCTCTTCAGCTTGGCATCTGCATTGATGTTGCGTCGGTTCTTAGTGTCCTGGAGCTTGTTCTTCTTGATGTAAGCCCAGAGTTTCTTAACCACTTCCGTGCGGGGAAGAGGAGATGCGCCCACGATCGCAGCAAGAGCTGCGCTCGGAGTAAGAGGCTTCATGAAAGCCTTATTCGGCTTACGCTTAGTTGCCGCTTTCTTAGTGGCTTTCTTCGTCGCCTTCTTAGTGGCTTTTTTTGTTGCCTTCTTAGTAGCTTTCTTTGTGGTCTTCTTCTTGGCCATTATAATTACCCTCCAAAAAAGGTTGTTGCCAATTTGTTCAATCACCGTACACGCACAATGATACTGAAACGCCAACCTTTGTCCAAAGAAATTTTGCACCCCGATCTACTTTTTTTTAGAGGAGAAATCGGCATTCTCCGAGGGGAACACCCCTCAGAATCTACAGTTTTGTGTCCCTTTCTCGAGGGAAAAACCCACTTTCTCGAGGGAAAAAGTGCTCTTTGCAGCTCATTTTCCTTCCCAACAAGAAGGAAAATCACGTGTTTCTCGAGGGAAAAAGTGCTCTTTGAACCTCATTTTCCCTCCCAACAAGAGGGAGAATCACGTGTTTCTCGAGCGAAAATTGGACTCGCGACAGTGAAATTCGCCAGTTTCCCTCGGGAAGCCGCCCCCTTTTTTAACAAATTCCAGGTGCAATCTGCTCTCCGAGACTTTGCCTCAGCGACTGCTCCGCTCTGAATTCTCTCCGAAAATTGGCTCAGGGTGAGCCTTTCAGTCGACTGAGGTCTAGTCTCCGGACCATTAATTCCATCTCAAGCTGGGCCGATAAGTGTACATGGCCGACTTGAATTTGAAATTCTCTGACCTTCTCGCTTTGGCCCTTGGAAGACTCGAAGAGGCTCAGACGGTCGACACCACTGCTTCTTTGGGCAATTTCAAGGGTTACAGCTCGCCTCTTCTCTGGCAGCTGGAGAGGCCCGATTTAGGAATTTCGAATCATAGGAAGTCCCCATACCCCCGCCGGCCCCCGTCCTCGGCCCGTGCCGAGAGGCCAGCACAGCCCGTCGAACACAATCCCGAACCACAAATCCGGGTGACATCTCTCCCCCCTGAGATTCTGAATGCGGTAAACCTCTTATTTAAATTATCAAATAGAACACTGCCAAAGACGCTCACCCATCGTGAATTTAAAAAGCTCTACAGAGCGCTCGCCCAGATTCACCACCCCGATAAGACGAACGTGACACAAGGGGCACCCTCTCTGGATAACGCAAAGACCTTTAAGCGAATAGCCGCCGCCTACCAGGCGGCCGCCCCTTTTTTTCCTAAAAAGAAATCAGTTTGAAAGCTTTCGATAGCGAATACGCGTGGGAATGATAACATCCTGACCGGTTCGCTTCTTTAGATCAGCCTCATACTCAGAATAATTGCCACTAAAGAACTCCACATGGCTATCACCTTCGAAGGCCATAATATGAGTACAAACACGATCCAGGAACCAGCGGTCGTGGCTGATGATGAGAGCACTTCCGCCAAACTCGAGCAAAGCTTCTTCTAATGCCCTCATTGTGTTCACATCGAGGTCATTGGTTGGCTCATCAAGAAGCAAAAAGTTAGCTCCTAGTTTAAGCATTTTTCCGAGGTAAAGTCGGTTCTTTTCTCCTCCGGAGAGATCCTTGATGCGCTTTTGTTGCGCATCGCCAGTAAAGTTAAACCATGAGGCATAGGCTCGGGCCGCGACTTCTCGATTGCCCAGCTTCACCACATCTTGACCATCAGCAATTTCTTGCCAAACGAGACGCTCCGGATCGACTCCCCCTCGAGCTTGGTCCACGTAGGCTAACTTTACCGTGTCTCCCAGTCGAATGCTGCCCTTATCAGGCTGCACTTCACCCGTGATCATCTTAAACAGTGTACTCTTTCCCGCACCATTTGGACCAATCACCCCGACAATAGAACCTCGAGGAATAGAAAACGAAAGATCTTCGATGAGCAATTTATCATCGTAGGCCTTCGAAATTCCCTTGGCTTCGGCGACGATTTCGCCCAGGCGTGGGCCTGGCGGGATATAAATCTGTAGCTCCTGAAGTTTTTCTTGGGTCGGTTCTTTAATTAAGTTCTCATAGTTCGAAATGCGTGCCTTGGCCTTTGCCTGACGGCCCCGTGGAGACATGCGAACCCACTCGAGCTCCCGCTCAAGTGTTTTCATGCGCTTTTGGTCTGATCTTTGCTCTTGCGCGAGTCGATTATCTTTTTGTTCAAGCCAGCTTGAATAATTTCCCTTCCAAGGAATTCCCTCACCCCGATCCAGCTCTAGAATCCAGCCCGCCACGTTATCGAGAAAGTAGCGGTCGTGAGTGACTGCGATTACTGTTCCGGGAAACTCCGCAAGAAAGTGCTCAAGCCAAGCGACCGACTCCGCATCCAAGTGGTTCGTGGGTTCGTCGAGCAAAAGAATATCGGGTTTTGACAGCAAAAGCCTCGCCAATGCAATCCGACGTTTTTCACCACCAGAAAGATTAGTCACAGGCGAATCTCCTGGAGGGCAGCGAAGGGCCTCCATTGCCTGCTCGACTTTTTGGTCAATCTCCCACCCGTCGACCGACTCAATCTTCTCTTGGACCTGACCCTGTTTTTCGATCAACTTCTCCATGTCGTCCGGATTTAGATCTGGGTTGCCAAGCTTTTGGCTAATCTCATTGAATTGAATCAACCAATCGTTGATCTCGCCAAGTCCCGCCATGACATTCTCTTTGACCGTTTTTGACTCATCGAGCTCCGGATTTTGCTGGAGATACCCTACCTTAAAATCTCGTGCCGGAAACGCTTCTCCGAGAAACTCCTGATCTGCACCCGCCATAATTCGCAGCAAAGAGGATTTACCGGCTCCGTTCAGACCAAGAACTCCAATCTTGGCTCCATAGAAATACGAAAGATAAATATCCTTCAGCACATATTTGTTCGGAGGATATACTTTGCTCACACCCTTCATGGTGTAGATGATTTCATTCGCCACATTTGCTCCTTAGTCGCAGTGTCCTAAGAGGGATATCGCGTCTCCATCGTCTTGTCAAAAACCCGCGTCTTGGCTTACCCTTATCGGACTAAATATGAAGACGCTTCCTACACAAAACGATTTAAGTGAGATCTGCGCCCAAGCTCTTAACCTCCTGGAGGAGCTGGATCTGACAAAAAAGGGCGAAAATAAAGTCGACGCCGAGCAGGTTAAGATGCGTGCCGAGCTCTTTGATGAGCTAAAGAGAAAACTTGCCCTCCTCGCAGGGCCCGATCCCGAATCTAACCCTTAAGCTTAGAACCGCCATGACAAGGCGGAGAAGAAAACTGATCGGCTCCACCTTCGCTCTGCCACTCGGAGGGCGTAAGTGTTCTCAAGGCCAAGGCATGAAGCCCAGAGCCAAGTTCATCCGCCAATAGAGCGTATATTGTCTGTTGCCTCTGAACTCGAGACTTTCCTTCGAATGCGCTCGAAACAACCACCACTCGCAGGTGGGTCTCATTCCCATGGCCTGAATGCTGATGACTTTCGTCTAAAATCTCGAGGTGTTCTGGGTTGAGCTTTGATTTTAAAAGCCTATCGACTCGCGCAATTCGTTCGCCCTTCATAAATCCCACACTTTAATCGTTTCCCATACGGAGTGTATGGAAAGCCCTACTAATAACACCATAAGAACAGATTTACGCAAGTTTTCACTCATCTTGTGTTGGTACCGAATAGCAAATGGAGCGACCAATTGCGCTCCCGCAAATATCATCAAAGCCGCCTCCCACCAAATTGGCCCCCAGTGCCAACCACTCCAAACCGGACGACTCATAGCAAATCCAATAAGGCCACAAGCTGTATTCATCAGCATCATGCCGTTCACAAGGGGCACGACCCGAGAGGCGTCGATAAGGCGCAGACGCATAATCAAAGGTCCGGCAATCACACCAGATCCCACGCCCGTACCCCCCGAAACCGCTCCACAAAAGCCACCAATCCAAATCCACATCCACGAACGTGGAGCCTTGGGCCCTAGGTTTTGCTCCGCCACAACTTGAGCACCCCTCAAAGTCACAAAGGCCAATAACCCTAAAAGCATGATAGAAAAGCTGGTTTTCAAAACAATTTCAGAGGCCCGAGCGGCAAAGCTACTTACCGTCAATGAGGTCACCCCTGCCGCAAGTCCCATGGGCAAGACGGCGTGCCAGCTGAGACTGCCCATTCGAGCAAATCCAATGGTATTGCGAATTGTGACTAAAAAAATAGTCGCAAGCGACGTCGCAATGGCTTCTGCGGGCGAAACCGGTAAAAGAAGTGGCAAGAGAGGAACTACAATAATTCCCCCGCCGATGCCAATCGTCGCACTACAGGTCCCGACGAGAAGGCCTAGCCCAATCAGTGTCAAGTAGACCATTTAGTTTTGTCCCTCAATTTCAGCCAAAACACC
>JAPKGD010000068.1 GCA_026648125.1 Bdellovibrionales bacterium
GAAAATCTGCTGCCCGGCGGCGGCATCGTTCTGAATCAGGGCGCGACGGCGATCGGCAGCTACCGGACCGACGGGGTATCCGAACCCTACTGTTTCGGCGATCTGGCCGCCGGCGATTATGTGGCGGTTGCCACCCCGCCGCAGGGATATGGCCTGACCACCTCAAACCAGTTCCGCTTACAGCTTGGCCCCAGCGCGCGGATCAGCTCCAAAATGGGCAGGGGACTTTGTTTGTTCCTCTCATGGACCTCTCAGTTTCAAGTAGCCAAGGAATTTCTACTACCGACAGGCAGGGAAACGAAGTCTTTGTTCGATTCTTTAAGGACAAAGATGGAGATTTGGCCGTGACTTGGAAGCCTGCAAATGGAGCTTCAAATTTTTCTGATTCAATTAAACTTGAGAATTCAGTAAATCTCACAGCTTTCGAACAATTGTCCGATTTAAATCAGGGTGACTTTGTTTCGATTTCCTCACTTTTTGGTGGGCAGTTGGGCAGTACTTCCACCAATAGTTCTTCTCTCGTTGTGAATCAGACTTTGGGGCAATGGAAGGACGCTATTGGTATTGACACCGTAATTCACCAGCTGAACGAAACGCCAGCCGTAACCAGTAAAGTTATAGAGGGAACTGCAATATGGAATGAAGTTGTTGGGCAAGAGACCGTGACCCGCGCCATAGCCTCAGACCCCTCAGTTGCAGCTCAAATAACATCAGGAACAGCTGTGTGGACGGATGTGGTGGGAAAGGAAGCTGTGAGCCAAGCCATTGCCGCGGACCCCGAAGGGGCGGCCAAGGTAACGAAGGGGACCTCAATTGCAGTTGAATGGTTCGGCAAAGAAGCTGTTGAACAGGCCATCACTGAAAGCCCAGAAATAGCTTTGCAGGGCGCAAAGGCCATCGAGGCTGCGGTTAGTGCCGGTTACACTAAGGAAGAAATTCAAGCATTCATCCAAGCGAATCCGACGACCTGGTTCAGCTACGGAAATTAAAGATTATTTAGGGGTTGGAGATTAATTATGAAAACAAACAGAAGAAGTACATTTGAAAAATTTGTGATTGGATCCCTTGTCCTATTGGCAGCAGGTGCATTTGCAAAATACAGCAAATCTCAGTCAAAGAGAGATCGGGGAACTGATCAAGACCAATTGAAGACCTATAGCCGGGCAAATTATAAACCCCATAGGTTTGAGGATAGACGTTACAGTTCTTCTTTGCGAAAGCGAGATCAAAGTAGACCCTACCGTCTAACCAATCGGAACCTTTCAAGGGAACTGGTATTGACATCCGCTTACGGTAGATCCCACAAAGAAAATGAATTCACTAAGCAAGTGAAGACCTGTCTTGGCGGGCAACAGGGAATTGAGGCGTTAGAAGCCCGGGTATCTGAAATTCGCGGGACGCGGTCCGAGCGGGCCCGAGTTCGTAGAAAAGATGAAGTTCGCATGGTTAGGGCCTTTGAGAATGTCTTTGATCAAGCACCTCCATCAAGAGATTGCTTTTTGGCGAATGTCTTTCTTCAGAAGATCGTCGTAAATGTTTCGGGTCTCAGTTCAAATGCGAAAGTTCGCCTCATTGAGGAGCAAATTAGCCATCGTCGTCTGCGGGAACTGGAAAAAGTGGATAAGGCCGTCTTCTTGGTGCGCAGCCAGGGCCATATGAGCCAAGTTGAAGAGAAAAGTCGAGTCGGTCGGGGATTGAACAAAGGCATTTTTAGACGAACAGATCTGTCCGACGGAGCAAAATTGATGGGACTCAGAGAAGTCGCAAAGGCTATCGACGAAAAATAATTAGATCTCATTGAGAGAGAATGAAAAGCGGTTTGATATGAATTTTGTAAATATTGGCGCAATATTCCTTTTGGTCTTTACCGGAATGGCTGCGGCCGATTCCTCAATCAAGGCGAGGCCTCGAGAAGTTAGCAAGGTTTTCTGTGCCGATGCATTGGGCTGTTCGGATTTGCTTAAAAAGGTAAACCCTAAATTGGATTGTCAGTTCAAGCCAATAGGCAAGACAGAGCGAATCTTAGAAATCGATTCAAAATTACTCACTGGATTCAAGATCAAGTCGAAAAATTGCTTTTTCGCGGCTAAGCCAGGAACAAGCTATGCCGCGGCAGACTTTTCGATTCCGAACTCTTGCGAGTCGGGATACGAGGCTCGAGGGCTTGAAGATGATACCGTCCAGTTTTTGGCGCCGCCTCAAAACGTCTATTTTTTATGTGTAAAGAGCCGAAGTCAAAAGCAGGCGTCTGAACTCAAAAGTTATCAGTAATTGCCCTAATAATTAAATCTGTGCGGAATCGGACCGGCGCAACGCCATTATCAAGAAAATAGGGGCCGCAGTTCGCCTTTGGCGAGACATAAATGCCGTCCAAAAATTCCAATTAATTGAAGAGAGAGTGATTTTGTCTGGGACTATGCGTAAAACCCTCGGTTGGGAGGTTCGACGATGGGTCCCAAGCCAGCCAATTCAATTTTGATAGCCTTAGGGTTTCTTAGCGCTGTCGGCTGTGGGCTTGGTTTTGAAGGGCGAGCCTTAGGATCGCTCGTCTGGTTGCCCTGGTCCGAGCAGGGAGGGGAAGTTAAATACGCTCAGGTTCATCTAAGAACTTTGGATGATCCGCGAAATATTTCAGGGCCCGCCGCGAAGGTTTATTGGCAAGCCGGGGCTGGCGCCCGTGGATTTTCGGGGCCTGTCATTAAGCCGCGACTCGCCCGTAAGGGACAGGTTTGGTTGCCACTCGATATTGTGAGTCAGCAGGGCCTTGCCGTTTACGGGATATTTGAGCGCCTTTTGGATTTTGACAGATCCATTGGTGTTGAACAGCGATTGAGGTGGCCTCGTCCGGTCGGGCTTCAGATTCGAGTGCGAACGCCAAATGGTCCAAAGCTGAATAATGCTCTTTATGACCCCGATCTCGATTCCACATTGATCGTTCCATACCGCCTCAATGACATGCCTCCCGCACTCAACCGGGGCATTCTCGCACACGAACACTTTCATGCTCACTTCACTTCTGTGCTTCGTGAGGTGACTGGGTCGAGGGACCTTCAATCTGCATCCCTCACCGCGATGATAAATTACCTGGTCATTGCTGGATGGAATGAAGGTCTCGCCGATTATTACGCCTATGTTTTTACCGGTGATCCGGCCTTTATGAACTCTTCGTTTTCACGATTTAATTCTAGCCGGGAATTGAAAGGCAAGCCTTTGCCGTTACCCTCATGGTACTCCCTACAAAATGATCTTGATTGCAAAGAGTCGGCGTGTAAGCTCGGGTCCTTAGATAAGCCAGTCATTTACTGGATCGGCACATCGGTTGCACGGTCTCTCTTTTTGTGGTCTCAATCCCTCAATCAACCCGATGCTCAAGTCATAATTTTAAAAGAAGTCTTCTTTCTTTTGGAAAAATGGACGGAAAAATTAAAAGATGAATTTCACACGGGTCAGATAAAACCGGCGGATTTTTTAGAATTTCTGATGCGTGAGTCGAACCTTCCAATTTCGAACGCCGTTTGTGAGCAAGTGAAAGAAGCAGTTCGTGAAAGCAACCCGCAATTCTCGGCGCGGGGGTGCCAGTTATGAAGGGATTTTTTATTGTCCTTTCACTTGGGTTGGTGCTTGGCCAATTTTCTTTTGGCCTGGAAGAAAGTAAAATTCGTCTGCGCGTGGGCCTTGCTGCGGATTGGGTGGGGCGACAAGATTTACGTGCGGATGTTTACTCTTGGCGTCCCGCCTTCGGCATTGATCTGGGGTGGAACTGGAAGACGATGGTCTTTGGCGTGAGTTGGCGCAGAATGGTCGACGAAACCATGGAAGGTGCCCAAACGGCCGTGGCCACTGAAAACCAGGGTCTCATTTGGGTGAGAAATGAATGGCCCATTGAGGCGCAGTGGAAATTTTGGGGAGAGCTTGGAGTGGGACTTCGGCAAACGTTTGTGGACTCGCAAATTCAAGGCGATTCTCAATCGCTGAGTTCCGACCCAGAACTGGTAAACAGTTTATCTTTTGGATTTAGTCATGAGCCATGGAAAAGCTGGCTCATTGATTTTCGATTTCAGGCTCTAAAAGCACAAACGCGCTTGTCTTATGAGACAAGCGCGGGTGGTGCGATACTCAAAACTTTCTAACTGAGACTATTTAACGATTTTTTGAACGATCGCCGTCGCAACACTAGATTCCTTCTGGAATTCCTTGCGAAACTCAGTGGCGCTCTTAGCTGTGGTGAAGAGTCCTACGCTCACGCGATACCAAGTCTTACCTTGAACGTCCGCGGGAATGTAGAAAGCATTCCAACCCTTGCCCTTAAGATTGGCCGCATGATTTTTGGCTTCATTCTCGTCGGCATAGCTTGCCACTTGAACTGTATACTTTCCTACGGCCGCAGCAGATACGCTGGGGAGAATGCTCATCGGCTTACGCTCTTCTTTGGCATCCGGCGCGGGCGCCTTGCCTTCTGCAACGCGATTAGCCGCAGGCATTACGGGCCTTTCTTTAGCCATTTGCGGAGCAGGTGTCGGAGCCGGCTTTTCACTGGCCATGGCGGGCTGAGTCTCTGGCATGGGCTCATTCTTGGGCTCTGCCACAGGAGCCTCTTCAGGGGCCGGCGCCTGAGCGTCGCTAGAATGGTATTTCTTATAACCTGCAGACTCATCGGCGCTGGCCACTTCGCGAGAGGGTTCCTCTTGGGCCATTTCTGCGTTGCTGCGCTCTTTTGTCACAAATTCTTCGGTGAGGCTGGCGATTTCATCATCGCTCAGCTTGTCCTCGGTAGCCTCTGCCATTTGGCCTTGAGCCTCCTCAGAATGCATAGCGACGTTCTGATACTCACCCTCGAGTTGGGCGCGGCGATGTTCGCTATCACTCACTTTTTTGCCGATATAGGTTCCAGCGGAAAAAGCGAGCAGCGATACAAACAATAAAAGTACGAGAGCTTGAGTGACCTTTATAAGGTTCGCAGATTTATTTGCTCCCTTTTGACCTGCCATACGAAATACCCTCCGATACGGCGATGAAGTGACGCCGATTCTTCAATTCTACGGTCCATCTTGCGTCAGGGTCAATCTGTCAAAGTCTTGACAAGCACTCTGGCTCGGGATTTGAAGAGATCATGAAACTTAATAACCAGACTTTCGATCCGGTTCAAGCATTAGTGGCCGCGCAAAAGGCGGCTCAAGCGGGGGCCAAAGTCCTTGAGCAATATTTTGGCCGTCTAAAGCAAGTCAGTGAAAAACACTTGGCTGGTCTCGTTTCTGAGGCCGATTTGGCCAGTGAAGACGCCATTAAGGGCGAGCTTCAATCCCTTTACCCAGCTCAATTTTTGGGTGAGGAGTCGAGCCACGGTACTGTTGAGGTCTGGCCCTCCGAGGGGAACTGGTGGATTGTAGATCCTCTCGACGGCACCACAAATTATATTCATCGCTTTCCTATCTATTGCATCAGCATAGGGCTCATGTGGCAGGGAGAACTGGCCCTCGGTCTGGTCCATGTTCCAGCCCTTCACACGACGTACCACGCGACCAAGGGCGGGGGTGCCTACCGCAATGGAGAGAAGATCTCGGTCAGTGAACGATCGTCGATCAGAGACTCTCTCTTGGCGACGGGATTTTTTCGAGATCAGCCTGAGGCCCTCAAAGAGCAAATCGAGATTTTTTCTAAGCTGGTCTTTGAAGCTCGGGGAATACGGCGAGCCGGCGCCGCCGCTTATGATCTTTGTTTAGTTGCCGAGGGCGTATTTGATGCCTTTTGGGAAAAGAACCTTAAGCCCTGGGATACCGCTGCTGGCACTGTATTAGTGAGAGAGGCGGGTGGAGTTGTTAAGGATTACTCCGGGGCTGACTATAATATCACTGCGCCATGTATATTGGCGTCGAATCAAAACATCTATTCGACCATCTACCGTAGTATTAGCGACTGCCGGACTTGCTAGGCCCACGGGTAAAGGCATTAGGGCGATGGGCCTGTCAAAATCTGAGGTGACCTGAGGTTAGATTGGCGCCCTCCTTGCGCGGCCTAAGACTGGAAAAATCGACCTAGAACCTGTCAAAGAGGCCCATTTACCCCCACATTCCAAGCCAACGTCTGGTTGGCACTCGAGTTGCTCATTGAATGGAATGAGGGACTGGCCCGTCTAGGACGGATGGGGGAGGAATAGTGGCAGACGCAAATACAGCACAACAGGCACCGCAAGCGCCGAGCGGCGGTGGAACAGGTCAAAAGCCAACCCTGTTTATCATTCTCACGATCGTGAACATGGCGGTAGTTTTAGGTATCGGAGCCATGATTTATCTCGGGCAAAAGAAGCGTGCTGCTGAACCTGGGCTGGACACAGTTCTTAAGGGTGAAGCCGGGACTCAAGCTGAAGAGGCTCAAAGTAAAGACTTTATCGGCAAGCTCGTTCCGATGGAGACATTCTTGGTCAATCTCGCTCAGAGTCGTGGCCGAAAATTAGCAAAGATCAATTTGGAATTTGAAGTTTCTAATGATGCGGTAAAAGAGGAAATCGAAAAGGTAAAGCCGAAGATTCGAGATATGGTCATAATGCTTATCTCAGAAAAAAGCCTGGTCGAGGTTTCTTCAAAAGAAGGCAAGGACAAATTGCGCGAGGAAATTCGCACTCAGGTCAATTTGTTCTTAAATAAAGGTCAGATTAAAAACGTTTTCTTTACGGAATTCATCTTCAACTAGGGGGCAAGTGAACGATGAGCCAGGTGTTATCACAAAGTGAAGTTGATGCCCTCCTCGCGGCGGTTTCCGAAGGCGAGCTGGGATCCTCACAAGAAGGTCAGCCAGGAGCCAAGCCCGGAGATGACCGGGTCGTCGTCGTCTACGACTTAACTAGTCAGGACCGTATTATTCGTGGTCGTCTGCCTCAGCTGGACGTCATCTACGAAAAATTCATGCGTTCGTTTCGTGTGTCGCTCTCATCGGCTTTGAGAAAGATCTCCACTCTCAATCACGCGAGTACAGATTTTCTAAAATTTGGCGAATTTATTAATACCTTGCCTATGCCTACTTGCATGAGCGTGCTCAGATTCAATGCGCTTCGAGGATCAGCACTTTTGGTCATCGAAAGTAAACTCGCCTATGCCCTGGTGGACAGCTTTTTCGGCGGTGCCGACCGTCCCTACACCAAAATTGAAGGTAAGGACTTTACTCCCATTGAACTTTCAATTGTTCGTAAGGTGGTTGATTTAGCTATTGAAGACTTAGAGGCTGCATGGGCAAGTGTTGAAAAAATTGATGCAAGCTTTGTCCGCACAGAGATCAATCCCCAATTCGTAGGTATTGTACCTCCCA
This sequence comes from Bdellovibrionales bacterium, assembly GCA_026648125.1. GTDB lineage: Bacteria > Bdellovibrionota > Bdellovibrionia > Bdellovibrionales > UBA1609 > JAIBAM01. The sequence continues at coordinate 7,300 of JAPKGD010000068.1, forward strand.
CAGATATTGTGATCGCTTCAACATTTGACGTCGAACTTGAAAACGCGAATGGGACAATTACATTGGTGATTCCTTACGCAACAATTGAGCCGATTAAGCAAAAGCTTTCGACTGGATTTCAAGTGGAAAGCGATCAGACAGATAAAAAGATGTGGACAGCAACAATTCGAAATCAGCTTTTAGAGACGGGCGTCGATATTCAGGTCAAGTTAGGTGAGAGCGAAATTACCTTGAGTGAGCTTATGGATCTCAAGGTGGGTGATGTCATTCCGCTCGATCAAGATGCCACGGGTCAGTTTGATATTCTGGTCGAGGGAGTTAAGAAGTTTAAGGCGTTTCATGGAATTCATCACGGTTCAGTGGCTGTACAGGTCACCAAGCCGATAGTGAAGTGAGGTCAGAGATGGCGGACGATAAGTCAAATTTGGCGCAAGAACTAGCGCCACAAGAACCTGCAGAGACCAAAGCGAAATTGGCTG
>JAPKGD010000069.1 GCA_026648125.1 Bdellovibrionales bacterium
CTGATTGAAAGCGAATTATTTGGCTATGAAAAGGGTGCGTTTACCGGTGCGGATCGCATGAAGAAGGGAAAGTTTGACTTTGCCAACGGAGGAACCATCTTTCTTGATGAGATTGGTGATATGAGCCTCGAGGCGCAGGCCAAAGTCCTCAGAATTTTGCAGGAAAGAGTTTTTCAGCGAGTGGGCGGCAACGAGAATATCGAAGTTGATGTGCGAGTTATTGCGGCAACAAATAAAAATCTACCTGAAGAGATCAAGGCGGGCAGATTTCGTGAAGATCTCTATTATCGGTTGAATGTGATTCCTTTTGTGGTGCCGAGCCTCAAAGAGAGGAGCGAAGACGTTCCTCTTCTTGTCTCGCATTTTGGTGAGCAGTTCGCTCGAGAGGCTGGGCAGAGAGCGAAAGTCTTTTCTGTGGAGGCACTTGAGCGCTTACAACGGCACAGTTGGCCCGGAAACGTTCGGGAATTGAGAAACTTTGTCGAGCGGGTGTATATTTTGACGCCTGGCGATTACGTGGACGTCCACGACCTCAAATTTGCGGGGCTCGTTGAGGGGCCATCGATGAGCGAAGACGGGATGGTCACTTTTCGCGAAGCAAGGGCAAGATTTGAGAAGGAATTTTTGGTACAGAAATTAGATGAACATCATGGAAACATTAGCAAGACCGCTGAGACGATTGGCCTTGAGCGAAGCTATTTGCATCGCAAGATCAAATCTTACGGAATTGATGTGAACAACTGAGCGTGGACGAAAGGGATTTGAGATTATGAAATGGAGCAAGAGCTTTCTCTTTACCTTAAAAGAAAATCCGGCCGATGCAGAGATTCCGAGTCATATTTTAATGGTTCGAGGGGGCTATATCAAAAAGGTAGCTCCAGGGATTTTCACATATGGAACTCTGGCGCTTCGCTCAATTCGCAAGTTTGAGCAAATTGTTCGAGAGGAACTCTCTCAACGTGGTTGCCTTGAGATATTAATGCCCATGGTTCAGCCCCGTGAACTTTGGGAAGAAACAAACCGCTGGTCCGAGATGGGTCCAGGCTTGCAAAAAATGAAAAACCGTAATGGACATGAGTTTTGCCTGGGGGCCACTCACGAAGAGGTGACAACGGATTTTGTCAGGCAACAAGTAAAGAGCTACCGTGACCTTCCGGTTAATTTATTTCAGATTCAAACAAAATTTCGAGATGAAATTCGACCGCGGTTTGGTCTCATGAGAGGCCGCGAATTCATTATGAAAGACGCCTATAGTTTTGACCGGAATTTGGATGATGCACAAAAGAGCTATAGGCTTATGCACGAAGCTTACACAGCGATTTTTAAAAGGCTGGGGGTAAAATTTCGCGTGGTGCAGGCGGACACGGGAAACATTGGCGGAAATCAGTCCGAGGAGTTTCATGTTTTAGCAGAAAGTGGCGAGGACCAATTGCTCGTCTCGGATAAGGGAACCTTTGCTGCCAATGTAGAAATTTGTCCCGCTCAGGATGCAGAGCCAAAGCCAAAGAGTAGCGAAGAGGTCAAGGCCATGGAGGAGTTTGCCACTCCGGGCTTAAAGACGATTGAAGATTTAAGCCGCTCTCTTAAGGTTCCCGCCAATGAACTTGTCAAAACAATGTTCTTCTCCGCGAGTGAGGATGCAAAGACCGTAAAGCCGGTTGCCGTTCTCCTTCGAGGGAGCGATGAAGTTAACCCCGTAAAGCTCAAAAATCTTCTTAAGCTGGCTAATCCGCCTCTGCTTTTGACGGACGAAGAAGTCAAAGGAGTTACGGGAGCAAGTCCTGGCAGCTGCGGTCCTGTCGGACTCAAAATTCCCATCTATATGGATTCTGGAGTCGAAAACCTTTCCAACTATGTGGTGGGTGCAAACAAAGATGGCTTTCATTTGCGAAATGTCAATCACCCACGGGATTTTAAGGTGACCGCGGTGCATGATCTTCGTTTGGCTAAAGCGGGAGATCGTGCGCCGGATGGCGGTAAGCTCCAAGCCTTTCGCGGGATTGAAGTTGGACATATTTTCTACCTTGGAACTAAATATTCTAAAGCTATGAATGCCAATTTTTTAAATGCAGAAGGGAAACTCGAACCCATTGAGATGGGATGCTATGGCATTGGAATAAGCCGGACAGTTCAAGCGGCTATAGAACAGTGTCATGATAAGGATGGAATTGTTTGGCCTATTTCGATTGCCCCTTTTGCCGTGCACATTTGTCTTCTTGATCCACAGGACGAAAAGGTGGCCTCCGTTGCAAATTCCATTTATGAAGAACTTCATAAGAGGGGAATCGATTGCTTTATGGATGACCGAGATGAGCGTCCGGGCGTGAAGTTCAAAGATGCGGATCTTCTCGGTATGCCCATTCGTCTCAATGTGGGCGGACGTGGTGTGACCGCCGGAGAAGTCGAAGTTGTAAATCGGCGCACAAAAGAAATGGGCAAGACAGCGATTGGCGATGTTGTGGCAACAGTCCAATCGCTTGTTGAGCAGCTCAAGGCCTAAAGAGTGGTATTTTCCTTCGGCCGAGATGCGATCCAGGTATCAATTCGCTTTTCCAAGACAGGAAGGGGCACTCCTCCTCCACTGAGAATCTGGTCATGAAACTCGCGGATCGAAAACTGCTTCCCTAAAGCCTTCTCCGCACGCTCGCGAAGTTCGCTAATTTTAAGCTGGCCAATTTTGTAGGCGAGAGCCTGACCGGGCCATACAATGTAGCGATCCACTTCCACAGCGAGAGTATGCTCTTCCTTGGGAATGTAGCGCTTCATATAGGCAATGGCTTGATTTCTGGACCATCCCTTTGAGTGGAGGCCCGTATCAACAACGAGCCGGCATGCTCGCCAAATTTCGTTACTGAGTTGGCCTAATTTCATCCAAGGATCTTTGTAGAATCCCATTTCGTAGCCAAGCAGTTCAGCGTAGAGTCCCCAGCCTTCGGAATAGGCTGTGTAGCCTCCATGCTTTCGAATTTCAGGCAAATTCTCAAGTTCCGATGCGATTGCTATTTGCAGGTGATGTCCAGGAACTCCTTCGTGGAGAATTAAACTCTCCACTTCCCAGCGATTTTGTTGAGTGGCTCTCGCGGCATTGATGGTCACCCAGCCGGGTAAGCCAGCTTTCAGTGAGCCCGAATTGTAATAAGCCGGCGGAGCAGAATCGGCCATGTGGGCCGGAATCGTTCGAATTCCGTAGGTAATTCTGGGGAGTTGCCCAAAGAGTCTTGGCAGTTCAGCATCCGCTCGCTTGGCGGCTTCTCGATAACTTGAAATCATTTCTTCTTGGGATTTAAATCTGCCAGATTTGTTGTTTGATGCCCACCGTATGAATTGATCAAAGGTCCCTTTAAATTTGAGTTCTTTTTTGACTTCCTCCATCTGCTTACTGATGCGAGCGACTTCTTTGAGGCCAAGTTCATGTGCCTCCTCGGCAGTGATGGGGACCGTCGTCCTCGATTGAATCAGTAAGTCATACCATTCCTTGCCTTTGGGCAGGCTGGTAACGGCTAAACTCTCGCGGCAACCAGGAATGTACTCGGACTCCAAAAATTTGATCTGCTCCTTAATTTTTGGATTTAGGGTGTCCCTTACATACGACTCAGCCTCCAAAGCTATTTGCTCAAGCCTCTTGCTGTCGATGCTCTTTGGCGCTTCAAGAAAAGAAGCGAGGTAAGGACTTTTCTTAATGTCGGAAGTGATGAGCCGTCTTAGATTGTCTGGCACTTTGCGCAGAACTACCTTTGGGGGAGTGACTCCTTTGGCTAGCCCAGCTTTAAGAATGGAGAGTTCATTGTCAATTGAGAGACCCAATTGTCGGAGTCTGGCCAGTCGATCCTCGAAGTCTTGAAGAGTGCTTCTTGGCATTCGATCGAGCATTTCTGCCGTGCCCTGGGCAACGCTGCCCATCTGGTTGAGAGCCAAATATTCATCGTCAAAAGCGACCCAGTTTTGATCCATCTCATCTTGGCTAACTAAAAGGTCGTAGGTGAGTTGTTGCTCAGGAGTAAGGTCACTTCTCTTGATCGCTCCTTTCAAAAAATCGAGCCGTTGCTTGGCCCACTTTTCTCTCTCCTGTACAGCCGTCAGGGAATTGTCTGTAAGACGGTGATTCTGTCCTGGAAATCCAACTGAAGTCGCCCATTCCGGAAAAGTAACCATGAGAATTTTCCAGTTCCAGGTGAGGAACTCATCAAACGCCTTTTTAGAACCAACCGAAGACGCTCTCTTTTTCAAGCTTGAAAGGCCCTCTTGGAATGGTGTCTCTGCCTGAACTGAGCCGGTTAAGATCAATAAAGCAATAAAAGCATACTTCTGAAACATTTGGTTTCCTCCGATAGCCGGGCGCGATTAATAAAACGCGAAGGCATATTGACACGAGCTGCTTCAACAGAGAAGTTTCGACATTATGAGTTCAATGAATTCCCCATGGTTTTTGGCCCTTGATATTGACGATCAGGAATTGGCCATCGATTTGGCTAGTCGTACGGCACCCTTTGTTGGTGGATTCAAAGTCGGCCCGAGGCTTTGTATGCGATTTGGCCCCTCTTTGATTGCAAAATTAGCCGCACATCGACCGGTTTTCGTGGACAATAAATATTTTGATATTCCGAGTACCATGGAAGCCGCTGTCCGAGCGACTTTTGAGGCGGGAGCGAGTTTTGTGACGGTTCATGCCCAGGCGGGCAGTGAGGCTCTTCACCGCTTGGCCAATCTTGAACGAGATTTATCTCATCAACGCCCATTTCGCATTCTCGCGGTGACTATTCTGACTTCATTTTCTCAGAGCGGATTGCCCGTGGTTTCATCAGCGATGCCCATCAAAGATCAAGTCATGAAATTGGCTGATTTAGTAATGACGAGTGGCTTAAGGGGAATTGTTTGTTCTTCCGAAGAAGTCTACCCCATCCGTCAGCTTTATCCGGAATCATATTTGGTAGTTCCCGGAATTCGACTTCCAGGGCAGGGAAGAGGAGACCAGACTCGAGTGGCAGATCCCGCAACGGCTTTACATGGGGGAGCTTCAGCACTCGTTGTTGGGCGACCTGTGGTTGAGGCCTCTGATCCGATCGTGGCGGCTCGGCAAATCGACGAGATCTGTAAAGCAGTAACGAGGTCGAAATGAAGCGAGGTAAGCCTCAGCATTCGCCGCGGCGGGGAGGGCATAGCTCTCGGTCCGGTGGGCGCCCCCAGCAAAATCCACGTCGAGAACAGCGTGGTTTAAAACCGTCTGCTATCCCACAAGGGCGTTGGTGTATTGGCCTTCATGCCGTTCGAGAACTCTTCAAAGTCAGGCCGGGCGCGGTCGCAGAAGTTTGGCTTAAGCAGGGATGGGAGTCGTCAGAGGACTTGCGACAAATCGCCGATTTGGCCAAGGGTAAAATGAGCCAACGCCCTGAGGGCCTTTTGGACCGGCTCGGAAGTGGTCATCAGGGAGTGGCCGCGCGTGCGACTCAGGGCCCTGAATTTTCTTGGGAGCACGTTGAGGCACCGGGACGTCACCTTGTGCTGCTCTGTGACGGAATCCAGGACCCTCACAATCTAGGGGCTATTTTAAGGACAGCATGGTTAATCGGTGCCAAAGGGGTTTTTATCCCAGAGCACCGAGCAAGCCCTTTGACGCCATCCGCCATAAAGGTTGCGTCGGGCGGGGCAGAACACGTTCCCGTTTTGGTCGATGGAAATCTTACAGACTCATCTAAACGTCTGAAAGAACTTGGATTTTGGATATATGGCCTGAGCCATGAGGCGCGTTCTACCCTCTGGCAGGTGAAGTTTCCCGAAAAAGTAGCGATCGTGATTGGCAATGAAGAAAATGGTATTCGATCCCCTCTTGAGCGCCAGTGTGATGAGCTAATTCGCATCCCCCAGGTGGCTCCAGAGGCGAGTTTTAACGCTTCGGTGGCTGCTGCTGTGGTCCAATCTGAGGTCCTTCGTCAGTGGTCGCAATAGTCGGAAAAGTCTCGAATATTCCAAATAAATAGTCTTTGACTCTCGATTCCGGCTTCGAGTAGGTATGGCGTTTACTGTGACGCGAAAAGCCGGTTTGGCAGAGGCGTTAGTGCGACTAAAATTTGCTGGGCTGGCTTAGCTCAATTGGTAGAGCAGCTGATTTGTAATCAGCAGGTTGCGGGTTCGAGTCCCATAGCCAGCTCCATCTTTGAAAATTAGATGGTTGGTGTTCGCTGAGTGCGCGAATTGAAGTGCGCGCATTGAGTGAACGGCAACGAAGTGGAGAGATGCCCGAGTGGCTAAAGGGGACGGACTGTAAATCCGTTGGCTTATGCCTACGTAGGTTCGAATCCTACTCTCTCCACCAGTCTTTTAGCAGAAGAAATAACTGCGGAAGATTGGTGGCGAAACGGATGAGCGGGAGTAGCTCAATTGGCTAGAGTATCAGCCTTCCAAGCTGAGGGTTGCGGGTTCGAGACCCGTCTCCCGCTCCAAATCTTGCTTCGCTGAGGTTGCGCTGTTCAAGGTGCCCATGTGGCTCAGGGGTAGAGCACACCCTTGGTAAGGGTGAGGTCGTGAGTTCGAGTCTCACCATGGGCTCCATGTGGACTTGATTTTGAAAGGTTTGAGAGAGTTAACAATTTAACCATGTGTTCCCGAGGGCGGGAAACCTGGAACGAAGAAGAGGAGACAGTCAATGTCGAAGGAAAAGTTTGATCGCAGTAAACCGCACGTGAATATCGGCACCATTGGCCACGTCGACCACGGTAAAACGACGTTGACCGCGGCGATCACGACCGTTTTGGCCAAGGCCGGCGGCGCGACCGCAATGGGTTACGACCAGATTGATAAAGCTCCAGAAGAAAAAGAGCGTGGTATTACCATCTCGACTTCTCACGTTGAGTATCAGACGCCGAATCGTCACTACGCTCACGTGGATTGCCCCGGTCACGCGGATTACGTGAAGAACATGATCACTGGTGCGGCTCAGATGGACGGAGCGATTCTTGTTGTGTCTGCAGCTGACGGTCCGATGCCACAAACTCGCGAGCACATTCTACTCGCTCGTCAGGTGGGTGTTCCCGCCATCGTTGTTTTCATGAACAAAGTGGACATGGTTGATGATAAAGAACTCCTCGACCTCGTTGAGCTCGAAATTCGCGAACTTCTCTCTAAGTACGAATTCCCTGGCGATAAGATTCCGATCGTTAAAGGTTCGGCTCTTAAGGCGCTCAACGGAGATTCGTCTGAGATTGGTGAGCCAGCGATTCTCAAGTTGATGGAAGAGGTCGATAACTACATCCCCACTCCTCAGCGTGTAACAGACAAGCCGTTCCTTATGCCCATCGAGGACGTGTTCTCGATCTCGGGTCGTGGAACAGTTGTAACTGGCCGTATCGAGGCCGCGGGGAAGGTCATCGGGGTGGTCTCCCGGGGAGGCCAGGGTTGCACGACGCCGATCTACGGCTCGGTCTACTCGTGGAGCGAGTTCATCGTCGCCACCGCCAAGGACGCGGCCGAAAAGGGCGGGTACGCGCCGCCGTTCTGGGTCACCAGCGGAAAGAGCGATCCGGAAGAGCAGCCGCCGACGGGGACGGGGGGCTCGAGCGGTGGCAGCGCGCAAGGCGCGCCCTGCAGCCCCACCCAGGCCTGCCCCGGCGGGTACGAGTGCTTCGGCACGACGGAGTCGGCGTCCTGCCTGGCCCAGTGCGACGCGGCCACGCCCTGCGGCGCCGGCCTCGAGTGCACCG
>JAPKGD010000007.1 GCA_026648125.1 Bdellovibrionales bacterium
ACTCACGCCCCCAACCCTCCCCTTGATCATTTGATCTTCCCCTTGTACCCTATTCGGGTTATACAGAATATATGCCGCACAATCCTGAATTCGTTGAAAAAATGAAAGCGCGGCTTCTCGACGAGAAAGCCCGTCTTGAACGTGACCTGGGGGATATCGGCGTAAAAAATGCGTCCACGGGGCATTTCGATGCTGCCTATCCGGAATCAGGCGGAAATTCGGATGATGATAATGCTATGGAAGTTTCCGAATACAGCGACGAGCTTTCCCTCGACGCGCGACTGGAAAAAGAGCTTCGAGATGTTCAAAAAGCGCTTGAATCAATCGAGAAGGGAACATACGGCATCTGCAAATACTGCAAGAAAGACATTCAAGAAAAGCGGCTTGAGGCGCGTCCAGCCTCCTCAAGCTGTATTTCATGCAAAAAAGTACTCACGCAAGAATTTTAGACGAATCCGTTTGGCTGCCAGCCGTCCTTGTGGCGGCTGGTATTGTCTTTGCGGACATACTGAGCAAGGCATATTTTTTTACGCATCTCAAAGAGGGGGTAACGCCGCTCTTCCAAGGTTTGCTTGATCTTGTTATTCATCGAAATTACGGCATCGTCGCAAATGCGCCACTTCCGCAGCCGATCACGATTTTTCTGACCGTGACAGTCATGCTGCTGATTCTCCGAGGGATCCGGAAGGCGGATCAGACACGAACATATCGAGAAGCCTTAGCTCTTTCCCTCATTCTTGGAGGAGCCATTGGAAATTTGATCGACCGCGTTCTGTATGATTTTGTGCGTGACTGGATGCTTCTTTTTGGAAGAAGCGCTATAAATCTTGCGGATATCGCCATCGTCGTCGGCGCCCTTTGGTATATCTCTCTCAAAAAGAAATCGCATCTGGCGAGAGCCGAGTCATCGTAATATCGCATAACGCGCGAAGACAAAACGAGAGCGTGTCGGCAATATGTCCTCGGGAGGCAGGGGACTGCATCCGGAATCCTGCAATACGGAGGCAAAACCAACCATCGATACGCAGTCTCGCGAATGACGCAAAATGCCGTCTGCTGATATGGCGCATCCCGAATACTGGGTGATGCCGGAACCCGAGGGAGACGTGGGCTAGCGCATCTGCTAAGAAATACGCCGTCAGAAACGAGTTGTTTTCTTAATAAAAATAGGTATTGCGGAATATTCCGATCCGTGAGACGGACTGGAATATGGCAAGCAAAACCTTTACCGGATCCATTATTGGCCTTGATGCAGAACGCGTTGAGGTCGAAGCTGATGCCCGACCGGGGCTCACCCGTTTTTATGTTGTTGGATTGCCGGACGCCATGGTGCAAGAAGCACGCGAACGTGTAAAAAGCGCGGTCAAACACTCGGGGTTCCTGTTTCCGCGAGGAACCGCCATTGTGAATCTTGCCCCGGCCGATCTCCGAAAGGCCGGGACGCTCTACGATCTTCCCATTGCCGTTGCGCTTATCGGTTTACGGCATCCTGCGAGTCTTGCGACGCAACATGCCCTGCTTGCGGGCGAATTGTCCCTTGACGGGCAGCTCCGGCCGATACATGGAAGTATGAGTCTCGCAGCTCTTGCAAAACATTGCGGCGCCTCCGAGGTCATCGTTCCTCGAGCGAATGCGAAAGAGGCCTCGTTAGTCCCTGGTATTCGGGTATACGGCGCCGAATCGCTCTCCGAGGTCGTCGCGCATCTTGAGGGACGAACGCGATTACCAAGAACGCCAACGCAAATCCTGGAGCGCGGCCTCATGCCGCGGGCGTTCCCCGACTTTTCCTCGGTTCGAGGACAGGAGCAGGCAAAACGCGCGCTCGAAATCGCGGCGGCAGGCGGCCACAATGTGCTCATGCAGGGCCCGCCGGGCAGCGGGAAAACGCTTCTTGCGCACTGCTACCCTTCCATTCTGCCTGCGCTCGAACCGGAGGAGATTCTGGAGGTCACGCGAATCTGGAGCGTGGCGGGCAAACTCGACTCCGGCAAGGGAATCATGTCCGAGCGTCCATTCCGGACGCCGCATCATACGGCATCCGGCGCTTCGCTGGTCGGGGGCGGAACGGTTCCGCGTCCCGGCGAAGTTTCCATTGCGCATCGCGGCGTTCTCTTTCTAGATGAATTTCCGGAATTCGCCAGACCGGTGCTGGAAAATCTCCGGCAGCCGCTCGAGGATGGAACCGTCACAGTAACGCGCGTTCAGCAGTCCGTAACCTTCCCCGCGCGTTTCAATCTGATTGCCGCCATGAACCCGTGCCCATGCGGCTATGCCACGGATCCGGATCATGAGTGTTCCTGCACGCCTATGCAAATCGCGCTCTATCGCAAGCGCATCTCCGGACCCTTGCTTGATCGAATCGATCTTCTTATCGAGGTTCCGAAGGTAAAAACATCCTCCCTGCTCGACCAGTCGGATGCCGAAGCATCCGCCGCCATACGCGAACGGGTCTGCGCCGCCCGTGACAAACAAATGGGTCGTCGCGGGGAAACGGGCGTCCTCCTGAACAGCGAACTGCCTTCGCAGGTTTTCCGGGGACCTTTCAAACCCCATGAAGATGCGAGAAAGCTTTTGGAACAGGCTGATGCGCGCTATCACCTTTCCGGCAGATCTTATTTCCGTATTCTCAAGGTTGCTCTGACCATCGCCGATTTATCCGGTTCCGCACGCATCACCATGGAACATGTCGCCGAGGCTCTTCAATATCGGCAAATCTTTGAATAACCAAAAAGGCCAGGAAAATGAGCAATGTGTATTATTTTTTCTCTCAACACAGCAAAATAATACGTCTCAGCCCTTGACCGAAACCCCCTGCGCTGATAGGTTTTCCCGCGCTCTGCCCCGAGCCCGGGGCTTTGGAGGAGCACGCAAAGGCCACGTGAGGAGACCCTGGCCAATGCACAAAACCATACGAACAGAACGACAATACATTCGCTGTTGAACCGGGCAGTCCTTTGGCTGCTCCGCTGCCTTCAAAAAGCCGCAGAGAATGTCTGGCCGTCCCTCAAACGCGCGGCTTCCGGTATCGGAAGGCTGCTGGTTCGCGTGTGTATCCTCCCATTGTACAAATTTTTCATTATTATCAGGCTCCGTTATTCTCGGCTGGCAATTCCCGCGCATGGATCTTTTGTATATGTAGCCAGCCACCGATATCTGTTTCATGCAATTGTCGCCGGCATGACCGTTATCACCATCGGACTGAACCTGCTTGGTCATACCGCCAAGGCGCAGGATATCGGCCAGAACAGCCTGCTCTACGCCATGGTCGCCGGCGAGGATAATCGATCCACGGAAGAGAGCGTGAATCCCGATACGCTCGCTCACGATACACGGCACACGGCCGAATCGTCCCTTGTTGCCATTCCGGACATCGACTTTATGTATGACGACGTGGATGAACCCCCGCTCACGACGGTGTACGCTCCAGGAACGCTCGTGGCGAATTATGCCGCGCATACACCGGACGAACCGGCAGGGCCGAGTTCGGAGAGAACAAAAACGGAAACCTATGTGGTCCAACACGGAGACACACTGGGCGTGATTGCCCAACGCTTCGGCGTGAATATCGGAACAATTCTGTGGGCAAACAACCGTTCGGAAACGCAATATATCCGTCCTGGTGACACTCTACGTATTCCGCCTGTCTCCGGCGTGCTCATTACCACCAAAAAGGGAGATACCCTGTTGTCACTTGCCAACAAATACGGTTCAACGGTGGACGAAATTATCCGCGCCAATCGCCTGCCACAGGACGAGACGCTCCCCGTGGGAATTGAAATCGTCCTCCCGGGCGGCAAGCCGCCTGTAACGCCGCCGTCTTTGGCGTCGCGCATGCCGCCCTCCTACGCCAAAGAACCTTCGGCCACGGCACCGAATCCTAGTATCGCAAAGCCGCCGGACGACACGTCATCCAATCTTCCCTCCGGAAAACTCCTGTGGCCTACAAGCGGCCGCGTCATTACGCAATACTACGGATGGCAGCATACTGGCCTCGATATCGACGGGCATTATGACTCGCCGATTTATGCATCGCACGATGGTGTCATTACCACGGCGGGATGGAATAAGGGAGGATATGGCCTGCAGGTAGTCGTGACTGGCGGCGGCGTTATGACGCGCTATGCGCATGCCTCCAAACTTTTCGTAAATGCCGGAGAAACCGTAAAGAAGGGACAGGTACTGGCTATGGTCGGAACAACGGGACGTTCAACAGGAACGCACCTGCATTACGAGGTCTATATCAACGGCAAGCGCGTGAATCCGCTTGCATATGTACGGTAAGTGAACGATAGTGAACATCAAGCATCACAAGCATCACGGAAGCGGGCACTAACCTGCTTTTTTTGCGCATTCGGGCGGTTGACAGGAGGCTCAATTCCCTTTATCCTCCGCCCCCTATGCAAATCCCCGCGCCGGAAACACTTCCGGGCTCAAAACTCAAGCTTGTTTTTACGGTCACGCCCGAGGAAGCAAAGCCCTACATCGATGAAGCTGTCCGCGCCTTGGGAGAAGCAAAGCCGATTCCCGGCTTTCGGCCGGGCAAGGCTCCCTATGCCGAAATCGCAAAAGCCTGCGGCGGGGAAATGCGCATTTGGGAAGCTGCTCTGGAACGCATCGTCAAGGCTTGGTACATGCGCGCGGTGCTGGATCAGGACATAGATACGGTCGGTTCTCCGGAAGTGCAGGTGGATCAGCTCACGCCCGGAAGTGATATCAAGTTCACCGTTATCGCCCCGATTGCTCCGAATGTGGCGAGTCTTGCGGATTATCATATTCCTCGCGTCACGTTTACGGCGCGCCAGGCAACGGATGAAGATGTAACAAAGGCGCTCGAGGAACTCCGCCGCATGCAGCGCAAAGAGGTCGTAAAGCTTCAACCTGCAACGAAAGAGGATTTGATTGTGATCGATCTTGAAATGAAGCGGGATCATGTCATTCTCGAAGGCGGTACGGCTCAAGGGTATCGCGTATATTTGGCGGAAGAGCATTATATTCCCGGATTTACGGAAAAGTTGATTGGCATGTCCACGGGAGAAGAACGAACATTCACGCTCGCCTTCCCCGAAGGCCATTATCAAAAACATTTGAGCGGCAAGAGCGTGGATTTTACGGCAAAGGCAAAACAAATATTCGCGCTTGAACTCCCCGAACTCGATGATGCGTTCGCCAAAAGCCTCGGACAGAAAACTCTGGACGCGCTGAAAAGCGTGTTGAAATCGAATATCCAGCTTGAAGAAACGGAGCGCGCCAAGGATAAGAGCGAAATCGAATTGCTGGAAAAGTTGGTTGACGCATCCGGCTTTTCCGACGTCCCCGAGCTCCTCGTGAATGAAGAGGTTGCAAAGATGCTCCATGAATTGGAGCATGCCGTGGAAGATCGGGGGATGAATTTTTCAGACTACCTCGCTTCCATAAAAAAATCGAAGGACGAACTGAAGCTGGGTTTTGCGCCACAGGCGATTCGAAGAATCAAAACCGCGACCCTCATAAAGGAGATCGCGAAAAAGGAACAGGTGCGCGTTACAGACGAGGACCTGGACCGGGAAATCGACCGCATTCTCTCCGGTCTGCGTGATGATGATAAGGATACGCGCGAGCGGGTGAGCTCCCCGGAGTATCGCGAATACGTGGCCATTCTCCTGCGAAATCAAAAAACCCTGGATCTTATCAAACGCGCGGGGATCGAAGGATATCCGGCGACGGACGACAAAGAAAAAACGCCCTTCTAACGGGGCGTTTTTTCTTTCCGTGTTATGATATTCGCATGCGCAGACTGATTGATGCGCGTCGCAAAAGACGATGGCTCGGCATTGCGCGAACGGCAATATCCGCCGGGGAGGAAAATGCCCTCCGGCATTTTGATTACCGCGCGACAAACGGATATTCCTATAAAGCGCACGGGGAAATCGTTACGCCCGTGGACAATGCCGTGAATGAAGCCGTGCGAAAGAGCCTGCGCAGGCTTACACCGGGCATTCCGGTGTGTTCGGAGGAAGGCGGCGATATCTCCGAGCAGCAAATCGCGAAGACAGAACTCGCCTGGGCGCTGGATCCCATCGACGGAACCACGAATTTTGCCGCGCGTATTCCGCTTTGGGGCATTTCTCTCGCCCTCCTTTATCACGGCGAACCCGTGGTCGGGCTCATTTCCCTGCCGGCGCTTCGCCAGCGCTATCATGCTGTCCTCGGCGAGGGCTCTTTTATGGGAGAACATCGGCTCATGGCCTCGAAAACCTCCAAGCTCCATGAATCCCTTGGGCTCATGTGCTACGGATATCTTGGCAAGCATATCGGCAAAGGGGTACGCATGATTACTCGTTTCAGCAAGCGAGTGAGGTCAGAAAGAGTGCTGGGAGCCGCCGTGGTGGAAGCCGCTTGGGTGGCGGCTGGACGCGCGGATTTTTCCATTCTCGAAGGGGTTCATGCATGGGACGTCGCGGCCGGCGCGCTCCTCGTTCGCGAAGCGGGAGGCAAAGCATTAAATGGAAATGGAAAACCTTGGAAACCGGGAGATGAAGAGATTATTTTTTCAAACGCAAAGCTGTCGGAGACGGTGCTCTCCCTGTACCGTCAAAAAACATGAAGAGCATTCGCGTGAATCTCCAGCCGAACGCAAAGGCCGACGAGATTGTTGGCATGGATAATGGCATCTGGAAAATACGCGTCAAAGCGCCGCCCGTGGAAGGAAAGGCAAACGAGGCGCTCGTAAAACTCCTTGCAGAGTACTTCGATGTCAGCCCTTCCCGAATTTCCATTTTGAAAGGCCACGCCTCCAGGCTGAAAAACATTCGGATTTCTTGACGTTTTCGCTTTTTCGTGATAGGAGGATTCCGTTCATTCCACATCCGACCAGGAGATTAAAAAGTCATTCCAAGAATTGTAAATTCGGGCCTGTCTCAGCCACTCTTGTGCCCCAGCCGCGTATTGTCTTGCGCTCTCATCAATTTCGCATTGAGGGTCAATGAGGATAAGGTCACTGGCATCCATATTGGCGACGGCCCGAGCGGCCGCACCGACATTGCCTGAGAAAGTTGGTCGCACAAGAATAACTCGAATCTTGGGCCTCATAATTCAATATCCGCCACGCGAAGCCCGTCGAGTATACATTCAGATTGAATACTTGGGCCGTCTCCTAATGCCTTCAACTGTTTTGAGAGGATTTCGGCCTCTGAAGAGCATCCTACCAAGTCCATATGATAAACGAGTTCAACAAGTTCAATTCCTAAGAGCCAGGTTTTAGAAAATTGGGCTTGAAATTCTTGAGCGAGGTCTCGCCATTGGATTTCGGGCTGCGCACTCGGAGAATTTCGAAACTTTCTTACGCGGGAATAAAAATTAAATAATTTGATTTGTTCTGGAGAGAATTTTCGAGTTGGCACTCGGGCGGCATAAAAGTCCTCCGTTTCGCCAAATTGGGATCTGTCGGCTGGGCCACCGAAAACGGATGCGACCTTCTCGCCAACAGCCAGATCAAATACTCCCCAGTCGGGCTGAAATAAAACAGTAGATCCTTGTCTTACTGTGCACGAATTAAATTGTATTAAGACAAGATGTCCATTTTTGCGAAGGAGATCGGTGACCTCGCCCAAAACCTCAATACCGGACTTAAAGTTAAGATGAGCCTTTTGTCCCTTTAAAATCCCCAGCTTAATGAGCTCGCTGTCACTCGCGAGAAAAAGAGGATGGTCTAGACCTTTTATGGGCCCCAGTGGCGATGAAAACCCATGGGCATGATGTTCCCGCCCTTGGCGAGGGAGTTGAGTGTTGGCAAAGGCAAGGGCGCATGGCCCTGTATATTTTAAAAAATTTATGGCCTCACCACTGTATTGAAACTCACTCAGGACTCCAGAGATCTGTAATCCCGAGTCAAGCACGGTCGTGGTGACGGACTCCGCTTGCTGAGCTCTTTCAAGAGCAAGTTTCCCACCAATGCGAAATCCCATGCGTTGGGACATTTCATCGAGAACGGAGTGGAGTTGACCAAAATCTTCAGCTACGAACAGCTGTGGTTGAGGCTCAGTAATGTCATACGCCACATCGATGCAATCGACCGACAGAGGAATTTTTCTTACTTTTTCACTGAGACACTGGCGTGACTCTCCTACTGAGGACAAAAGTCCCGCTCCAAATATTTTTGGCTTTTTTAGAGAACCTATTAATCCGTATTCTGCTGTCCACCAATTCATTCTTGAGAGCCACCCGGCCTCGGAGATATTTTTAATGCGCGAATTGACGTCTGTGAGGTGTTGTTCGGCACGCCTAATGTCGGCGGCTGTGGATTCAGGGTTTTCTTTGACATCGCTAAGTTCGCGAATCGCCTCGTACTGATCAAGATCTTGCTTAGAAATAATGGCATTTCGTGCCACATCCGCATAACGCTTAAGGTACTCGGCAAATTCCGAATTGATCAAAATCGGCGCGTGCCCAGCGGCTTCGTGGACAATATCAGGTGCTGGTGTATATGTGAGGTGGTCAATGCTCCTCATATCCGAGGCAATTGGTAAAATTCCCAGGGATTGAAATTCCATGAAAGCTGCGGGCGGAATAAAGCCACTGACAGGGACCGCGCCCCAGCCAAATTCAGATAGCTTTTTGTCCATCTCCTCGATTCGAGGAATAGATTCGATCTCAATTCCTGTCCGCTTGAGTCCCTCCACGTAACAGCTGTGAGCATGAAGGCTCAAAAAATCCTTAAGCTGGCGAAGTATATATCTCCACACAGCTTGGTCTTCGGGCGTGTACCGATCGTAGTTCTGATCGACGATATACTTTTTGAGGTGCTGGGGAATACTGACTAAAGACATTTTGATTCTCCTCAGCTGAGATGGGGGTCCTTCTGGAGTAAATAATTGGTCAGGTAGTCTTGGACGCCAGTCTCTAGCGACCATCGGGGGGCACTAAGTCCTTGTCCCAGGAGTTTTTCCATTTTTGCTTCGGTGAAGTACTGATATTGATTGCGAATCGAAATCGGCATATCGATCCATTCCACATCAAGCGGTCGCTTCATGTTTGAAAAAACGGCTTCCGCCAAATCCAACCAAGTACGTGCTTTGCCAAAACCCAAGTTGTAGATGCCTGATGTTACAGAGGGCGTTGAATAAAGTTCCCACATCCATGCTGTAATATCCTTCACATAAACAAAATCTCTTAACTGACAACCATCCTTATAGTCCGGGCGGTGAGAGCGGAAGAGTTTAAGCCTGCCGGTCTCACCAATTTGCTTCCACGCTTTATAGACGACGCTACTCATGTCCGCTTTGTGGTACTCGTTAGGCCCATAAACATTGAAAAAGCGAAGTCCATACCAACGCGGAGGAGTTTCAACTTGTTTCTCAGACCAGACATCAAAATGGGCCTTAGACCACCCGTAAGGATTTAGAGGATGGTAATGACTCGTCGATCTGACATCATCAAATCCGTGCTCACCTTGTCCGTAAACAGCCCCGCTGCTCGCATAAATGAGTGGCCAGCCATTTTGAGTTCCACTCATGAATACCGACTTCGTGTATTCCGTATTATTCTTTGCAAGATAGTCGACATTCATTTCCGTCGTCGAGGAGCACGCGCCCATGTGAAACACCGCTTTGAAGCCTCGGGCGGAGGGGGACTTTAATATCTTAAGAAATTCTTCGGCATCAATGTACTGATCGTACTTGAGGTGACTCAATAGATCGGGACGTTCAGAAGGGCTTACTCGGTCAACGGCAATGATGTTCTGATGCCCTTTCCGATTGAGCTCCCAAACCATAGCGCTACCAATAAAACCATTTGCACCCGTGACAACAAACAAGGCCTTTTCTCCCTTGAATCTAAGCCTAAGCTTGTATCATTGGGGCTTGGGACATGCCAACAGGCCAATTGCTGCGATGAGCCAGAGGGCCTAAATTTCTTCGCGCTGGTTTTCGATAATCTCGAGGAGCTGTGACCAAAGTTTCTGGTTCTCTTCAGAGAGGTGGTTGGTTGACCCTGCTCCGATGCCTTTCTTTTGGCAGTCAATCAAGAGATCGATCATGAGCTGTATTGAAGAATCAGAAAAACCTCTGCGGCGGCTCTTTAAGAGTTCGTCGACGAGGTAGATCAAGGCATTCCCGGTAATGCGGTCCTGTCGATTTTTTCGAGGTGCAACTTCAGAAAGTTGATAGAGAAGTTCTCCGATCGGACCGGACCCGGCAGTGACTGCTATCAAGCGCTTATAAGAAACTTGTAGTTCTTCAATTTTCCTTTTTAGGTGAGGTCGAAGTTTGCGGTCCTTGCCACGAGCCGAATCCGCCAAAATGAGTTTGTATAGGTCGGAGGCCTTGATCTTGTAGCGACTGTACTCATCGAGGTGCGCTAAATAGATTTTAGGAACTTCGGATAGGAATTGTCGCATATTTAGAATAGCGGGTCGATTGATGCCATCAGCGACTCGTGAAATTCTTCGCGCGGTCTTAGTTCTCTCTAAGGCAGAAAATTTTTGAAAGAACTGCCAAACGATCCTTTTATGTCGATTGAGGAGGAAATGCCGTTGTTGGGACGATAGGCCAACCTGATAAAGAAAATGCTCGAGGGTGTAGAGGTCAAACAATTTGTCAAAATTTCGAACGGCCAAATGGTTTCGATAGTATCTCAACTGACGTTTCTTTCCGGATTTTAGATAGTCAACCATCTGTGCAAAGGTTTGCACCATCACTCTGGTTTTATTCTTTTGCTCATTGAGGTTAGTCGAATATCTCTCAACGTCGTCGTAGCGGTATTGATCATGACGAAGTCCAAACTGGCGAACGGATCCATAGTCAATAATCCCAGAATTTATTAATACGTTGTCACCATCCCAGTCTAGCCAGGCAAAGACATATTCCCGATCAAGGTGAGCCGCGAAACGAGCAAATGAATCCACTAAGCGCTCGAGCATGACATCGTAGCGGCGCTTCTTGTGCAGAGCCGGCGGCCAAACATCATTTTGACTCTGCCGATCAATAAGGTAGTCAACGGCGCGTGTTAGGGATTCATGCTGATTTTGCTTTAGCATTGCAAAAAGGTGAGCAGGACGCATGAGATTGTCGCAAGCGCGAACGCCGATGCCCATTCCTTGACCGAGATCAATGATCGCAAGCACCCTCTCGGTCGGGAATCCTTGGTTATGCATGACTTCCGCCATGATTGCCGCGGCATAGAGCTCATCCATTTCGGCCATGCCACAGCCGTATCCGTGGTCCGTATTCCCAGAGCGCAAGGGGCGACCGGCCTGAACAACACCTGGAGCCAGTCGAGTTACTCCGGTTCCTCGGCTGCTGACATCCCAAGTTCGTCCGCGGTACTCTACGACCCCATTCCAAATACTTCTTCCGTCTCCCGACGTGCGACCTGTCTTGTCTTGATGCTGAAGCTGCAGGTATCGAGTAGCCATGTATTTATTTTTTTTCAACACGGTCTTTGGAAAGGTAATGTTATTTGCTTCATCCCATTCGTTAATTATTCGAATACAAAAAGTTTCAAGAAGCTTTTCCTCAAGAAATTTGTTGAGTTGAGCTGGATGATCTCTGTGAACAAGTCCCATTTCTTTAGCCAAGTCAAAATTGAAATAAGCAACTTTGCCTCCGGGGAGAATTCTCACATCGTACATCACGCAGGCTTCGGGATTTGCTTTTTGCCATGGATGTGAACCGTCGAGCTGATCAAAGCGACTGTAATCGTTCTGAATACGCGAGTGAGGGCGAGTTGTCGTTAACGACTTCCGCTCTGTGACTTCACGAAATTTACGATCAACGGTGGCGGGCTTTGCCATTCCCCATTCCCATCCTTCCCTAGTATTTATCGGCTCTTGAAGCGGAGAGTTGAGGTGTAAGCCCGACTTAAGTCTCGATACGAGACAATATTTACTCAAATATTACGGCAGTGAGTCCACCATAGGGGGATGAAAAATTGGTGACTTGTCCCTGATAGCTTCTCGCGACAGCGAGTTGAATTTGATCTTTATAAACGAAAAAGCGAAGGTCGAACTTCCAATTCTCCATGTGCTGCATTTCGGGAGACAAAGGCCAAGCTTGAGCCGGCACATATTCCTGGACGACAATGTCCTCCTCAAGCAGTCGTTCAAAGACTTTCTTCGAAACGGAAGACCCGCGGTAGACGGATTTGGATCCATGGGATTGGCGGGGTTTAAAAAAGAGAGATTTCCGTTTGGCCCAAACTTCCTCGGGTGAACCCAGTGACCTCAATTCATGAGTTGGGATCAAGACCGACTTGAGATCGCTCAAAGACTGATCGCTTTTCAAATAGGATTCAAGAAAGTCAGGCTGTGAGAGTTCAGCGAGTCTCAACTTGTCGGCGCCAAGAAGGTAGGCCCATGGATGAGGGCTCAAACTAACTGCTCGTTCAAGATAGGCCTTCTTTAGGGCCGTCCACCTCGGATCTGAGAGATAAAAATCGGTGAGCCGATTATATACGAAATCTATCTTTCGACCGTGCATGTCTCGCAGCATGCCACCGGCGTACTGAAGAGACTCTGCATCGGCAAGATCGGTCTGCCATCCTCGGGAATTCATCCAGTCTTTATAGATGAGAAACTCCAGATACATTTTTTGTTGAGTAATTTGCTCATCCACAATGGCCGCTGCCACGGAGGACCCTGATTCCAATTGAGATTCCGTAATGAAGGTTTCCCATAGGGATTCAAGCGCCGAAGTCCCTTTCCAGGAGAGTGGAAGATCATGGGCTTCATTGAGAAGATAAGTGAGCATAAAAGACGAAGAATTCGTGTTGACCTCAACGAGGTAGGCCTCACCGGTGGGGGTCGTGTGAAAATCGTAGCCCGTCAAAACAGAGTCCGGTCGCGCGGGCAATGAGCCAAGCCAACTGTTCTCCTGCAAACAATGCTTTTGATAGGAGGTATCAGAAATTAATTTGTAATGAGCCTTAATTGCCTTTTCAGCCCTGTCGGCAACAGCCACAGGAAGGGTTAAGATGTGAGGAGAGAAAAGTCGATCAAACTCAACCGAGGTCAGGAGAGGCTGAGTGCTTGGATAGCGAGAACCACAGAGGTTGTTAAGGCGGCGATAGAAGCTAGTAAAGGACATATCAAACGCCCTCGGTTCGACCGAAGGGCGCTCCATCTGAAACCAAAATTTTTACTTGGGGCTAAGGTGCTTGTCTCCAGGTTTCCATCCGGCCGAGCAGAGCTCTCCTGATTTGAGGCCTGTTAAAACGCGCAAAATCTCTTTAGCATCTCGTCCTACATTGAGATTGTGGATGCCCATGTATTGAATCGCGCCCTCGGGATCGATGATAAAAGTTCCTCGGGTTGCAATACCTTTGTCTTCCAACAACACACCATAATCTCGGCTCACGCGATGGGTGACATCACCGATAAGGGGGTAGCCGAGTTGACCGAGATCATCCTTAATCCAACGCTTGTGGGAGTGAACCGAATCAATACTACATCCAATAACTTCAGCGCCCAAGGCTTTGAAGTCTTTAAGTGTGTCACGAAATTGTGTGATTTCGGTTGGGCAAACAAAAGTGAAGTCGAGTGGGTAGAAAAATAAAACCACCCATTTCCCCTTGTAATCAGTCAGGCTGATTTCTTTAAAATCTCCTCCATCAACAACGGCTGGCGCCTTAAACTGCGGTGCGGGTTGGCCAATCATAGGCATTTTCATCTCCTTGAGCGGTAAATTTTTAGACCAAAATCTCGATTCTCACCTTTTGTTTTTTGCCACAGATAAACAATGACTTCAAGGAGGTCGGACGTGGTAAGGAAAAGCTATGAGTCGGCGAATCAAAGTTATCACTTGGAATGTGAATGGAATACGGGCCTGTGCGCCCAAAGGCATGTTTTCCTATTTGCGGAGGGAAGACCCAGATTTTCTTTGTCTGCAGGAAACCAAGGCTCATCCGGACCAACTCGATGAGAGTTTCATGCACCCTGAAGAGCGTTTGAGCTATTGGTCCTCCGCACAAAAAAAAGGCTATTCTGGCGTCGTAACCTACGCCAAAGACGAGCCTCAATCAGTAGCCTATGGAATTGGAGTGCGAAAGTTTGATAGCGAAGGGCGTTTTGTCATTCTTGAGAACAAGGATTTTGCACTTTTTAATGTGTATTTCCCCAATGGAGGTTCAGGGCCGGAAAGGCATGCCTTTAAACAAGAGTTTTTGGCTCGGTTTATGGAACATTTGACCGAGCGGGTGAATTCCGGCCAAGAGGTCATCTTGGTGGGCGATTACAATGTCGCTTATCTCGATATTGACGTGTATGACCCGGTGCGTTTGGCGAAGGAGAGCGGCTTTTTACCGGAAGAGCGTCAGTGGTTTCGAGAATTTTTGTCGCGTGGCTTTGTCGATACTTTTCGATTGCTTCACCCCTCTGAAGAAGGGCGGTTTAGCTGGTGGTCCTATAGAGACAAGGGTCGAATTGGCAATCGCGGTTGGAGAATCGACCATATTTGTGTGAGCAAAGGTCTTGCGGAAAAAGTCAGACGTGCTGAAATCCACGATGATGTGACCGGATCAGATCATTGTCCGGTCCTGGTCGAAATAGAGCTCTGATCTCTTGCGCCCCATCAAAGATAGGGTTCATTCTTAGAGTATGAAGAAATGGGTGCTATGGAGTTTGGGCCT
>JAPKGD010000070.1:0-239 GCA_026648125.1 Bdellovibrionales bacterium
CAGGGGTTCAATTCGTGAAAGTACAGCGATCGAGGCAAAGAGTGCCAGCTGTACAACCAGGAGCCATCCTCGTCTTCGTCCCAAAAACGGTAAGTGAAAACGGTCAAGCAAAGGAGCCCAAAGAAATTTAAAAGTGTAAGGAAGTGCGAAAGTTGCCGCAACTCCCACGAGTACATTGCTCGCCCCTTTATATGAGATCCACATCTGAAGAGTTTTAGAAGTGAGCAATAAGGGAACCC
>JAPKGD010000070.1:249-7681 GCA_026648125.1 Bdellovibrionales bacterium
GCTGAGAATCCCATCAGCATGGCGATCAGCATATTTTTTTGGGCAAGTGCTCTTTTGAGGTCAGACCAAGTTGAATTTCCCATAAAAAAAGTATGGGCGAACTTCTTTTGTCCGTCTACTAATTCGGTCAGAAGTCTAAAAGATTATTTCTTAGCAGAAGCATACATCCGCAGAGCCTTTTCCTTCTGCTCTCGATGCTCAACCAGAGGCTTTGGATAGCCTGCTGACGAAGGAATTCGTAGAGGATCGTGGAGGCAATCGGCCGCAACATTTTTTAATTCTGGTACGTATCTCTTAATATAACTTCCCTCTGGGTCAAAGCGCTCGCTTTGGAGGACAGGATTGAATATGCGGAAGTAAGGCTGCGGATCACAGCCCGTTGAGGCCGCCCATTGCCACCCTCCATTGTTTGGAGCCAAATCTCCGTCCAGCAATTTTTCCATAAAATACTTTTCGCCCCAACGCCAATCGATCAAGAGGTCTTTCGTTAGAAACGAGGCGACAATCATGCGGACTCGATTATGCATCCAGCCTGTCTGATTCAGTTGTCGCATCCCCGCGTCAACAATCGGATATCCTGTGGTGCCCTCACACCAACGCAGAAACCAATCTTGGCGATTCTCCCAAGGCAAATCGCGAAAGGCTGGCAAAAAGGACTGGATCTCAACGTCCGGTCGATGAAAAAGAATGTGATAGTAAAATTCTCTCCAGATTATTTCTTTGAGATACTTGCTAGCACCTGAGGAATCCTTCCACCCAGAAGTTTTATCAAGCTCGAGGGCCGCAATAATTTGACTTGAAGTCAATGAGCCGTTCTTAAGAAAAATCGACAGCTGGGAGGTACCATCAATTCCCGGAATATCCCGATCTTCCCCATACCTTGAAAGATGGGGGGAAAAGGCTTCTAATCTGCGGAAAGCGGCCAACGATCCGGCCTCGGGCAACGGAATTTTAACCATTTTGGAGGTCTTGTTCTCGAATTGCTCAAAAGCGTCGATAAAGGGAAATCCGCCCCGGTCGAGGCTCTTCCAGGTCAAAGTAAAAATCTGCTTGGACTCACCTTTTCTCCGCCGCTGCAAATAACTTAAGCCCTTTTTTTGCTCGGAAATGCGATCCCGAATGTTTGAAGACTGCAAAAGGTCGAGCCATTTACGGGCAAAGGGTGAGTAGACCTGGTAATAGCCACCATCGTCCTTTTTTAGATCACTTGGCTCTATGAGAAGATGGTCCCGATGGGTTTTGACCTCGATCCCTTTATTTTTGAAAAGCTCTAAAATCTTCTCATCTCGCTCTCGTGCAAAAGGCTCATAGTCCCGATTAAAAGAAACAGTAAATGGCCCTTGGGGTCGTAGATATTCGACCAGCCGCTCCCAGCCCTCATTAGGACTGGAGTCAATCACCAACAAATCTGAGCCTTGCTCAAGGAGCTCCTCTTTAAGTTCCCGCAAGGTGGCCAGAAAGAAGCCAAATCGATCGTGAGAAAAATCGGGACGTGATAAAAATTTCGCATCAAAGCAGAAAAGCCCAACGACTCGCCCCTGGTGGCGCTCAAAGGTGGCCTTTAAGCCGGGGTTTCCAGCAACTCGCAGGTCTCTTCTAAACCAATGAATTCCAAACGTCTCACTCATGTCTCCTACACTTGAATGGAATTGCAAAAGATTGCAACCTCAGCCGTTCAACGCGGTGCCTAACCAAGGATTTTGGCTTCAGAATCGAGCGCCTATCTTTTAGTGTAGAGGCCATGGAAAAATTAAAAAATTTATTTAAAGAGAAGGCCGATAAACTCGGCGCAGAAATCAAAGATCTCCTCAAAGAGCATGGCAGCAAAAAAATCGGCGAGGTCCAGCTTTCCCAAGCCTATCAGGGAATGCGTGGAATCACCGGGATGGTCTATGAGACGTCCCTGCTGGATGCGAATGAAGGCATTCGCTTTCGCGGGTTTTCGATTCCCGAGCTGCAGAAGAGCTTGCCCAAGGCAGATGGTGGCTCTGAACCACTTCCAGAAGGACTCTTCTGGCTTATGTTGACTGGGGAAATGCCAAGTGCCGCGGACGTTAACGCTTTGAGTGCAGATTGGCGAAGTCGGGCAAAAGTTCCGGCACACGTATTTAAGACGATTGATGCACTACCCATTGAAACCCACCCGATGACTCAGTTTGTGGTGGGCATTATGGCCATGCAAACTCAGTCTCAATTTGCCAAAAAATACTCTGAGGGAATTAATAAAAAGGAATACTGGTCTTTTATTTTCGAAGACACCATGAATCTTATTGCGGGCCTTCCCGAAGTGGCCGCATATGTCTACCGTCGGAAATATAAAAACGGCAACTTTCTAAAGCCCTCAAGCGAGCTCGATTGGGGCGGGAATTTTGCCCATCTCCTCGGATACGACTCCGAAAAATTTCGCGAGCTCATGCGCCTCTACCTAACAATTCATTCTGACCATGAGGGAGGCAATGTCTCTGCGCATACAACTCACCTTGTGGGAAGCGCACTGAGTGACCCTTATCTTTCGTTTGCGGCGGGACTGAACGGGCTGGCGGGTCCACTTCACGGTTTAGCCAATCAAGAAGTCATTAAGTGGATTTTTGAAATGCAAAAGGCTTTGGGCACGGAAACCCCCAGTAGCCAACAAATCGAACAGTATGTCCGTAAGACTTTGAGTGAGGGCAAAGTGGTACCAGGCTATGGTCACGCCGTCCTTCGCAAAACCGATCCTCGTTTTACGGCCCAGGCCGAATTTGCCAAAAAACATATGCCCGATGATCCTCTCGTAAACGTTGTGTGGAGAGTTTTTGAAACAGTACCTCCGATTCTCCAGTCCCTCGGTAAGGTCAAAAATCCTTGGCCGAATGTAGATGCCCACTCTGGGGCTTTACTCGTTCACTTCGGCATGAAGGAATATGACTACTACACAGTACTCTTTGGTGTGAGTCGCGCACTCGGTGTCCTATCCGCCATGATTTGGTCTCGAGCTTTGGGCTTCCCGATAGAACGACCAAAATCCGTGACCACTGCAAACGTAAAGGGTTGGCTTAAAGGCGAAGAACAAATCTGGGGAGATTAAAAAATGCTGAGTTGGATCGTGGGATTTGCTTTGTTGTCCGGATTTTCATTCGCACAGGATTTTTCAGAGCTCCCCGATCTTCCTCCCAGCCCTTGTTTCGAGGGCTGTACCAACAAAATGGATTCCATACAAAGGCGCTTCTTTGATGCGGGCGTGGCTCCCTCGCAAGAACCCGCCGTTTACAGCGGCGAATGCGTCTACCTCAGTGAAATGTACAACCCAGATCACGTTCACCACGCTGTAACTCTACTCGACCATTATCAGGGACACCTTTATTTCTCAGCCATATTTTCGTTTTTTGCGGAAAAGAACGAATATGCGGATTGGGACTTAGAAACGGCGAGGCGCCTGATGTCGGAGGACTGGAAAAATTATGGCCTTATTAAATGGGCCAGTGATTCTGGGCGTGTCGCGATATTTAATGACGATCTTGCTCCGGTTTATATCTATTGGATGAGACAGGACCCAAGGGATCAAAGCCTCCTCCTCATTTACTATGCTGGCGGAACGTATTTAAAGGGATTTTGTGACCTAAAAATGCATCCGAGATAAGATGAATACTTTACTTCGAATTGGAATCTTTGGACTCTTCTTGTTCTCGCAAGCATCGCTTGCGGCAAAACCTATTTTGAATTTTGAGTCCGAGGGCCAGGCCCTTAAATTAGAACAACTCAACCAACTCGACGATGTAATTTGGGGATTTGATTTTTTGCCCGACGGCGATCTTCTGCTGAGTCAACGAGATGGTAAAGTCTTCCTCCTAAAGGCTCCCAACTATACAGCTAAAACTCCAATTCGAGGTGTACCCCCTGTCATTGAGAAGGGCCAAGGGGGACTTCTGGATTTGCGTATTGCTCCAGATTTCCAGACTTCCAATTGGGTTTATTTAACCTATTCAGTAAAAATTGATTCTGGATATACAACTCGCCTGGCTCGGGCAAAACTCCGAGACAGCCAGGTTGAAGGCCCAGAAGTTTTATTCACAGCACAACCCGGCGGTTCGGACTCAATCCACTTCGGAAGTCGACTCGCATTTGACGGCAAGGGTCACTTGTTTATGACCATAGGAGAACGAAATGACCGTCACAAAGCTCAAGATCTCTCGGCCCATAATGGCAAAGTCATACGACTCAATCTGGATGGCTCAATTCCCTCTGACAATCCATTTGTAAAAGTAAAGAATGCCCGGACAGAGATTTGGAGCTACGGACACCGGAACCCTCAAGGAATCTATTGGGATAATGTGACCCAAAGACTTTTTGTCAGCGAGCATGGGCCCCGGGGTGGAGATGAACTGAATTTGATTTTGCCTGGAAAAAATTATGGCTGGCCAGTCATCACTTTTGGACGGGAATATTACGGCCCCAAAATTGGTGAAGGAACAGAGAAAGTCGGTATGGAACAGCCGATAAAGGTCTACGTCCCCTCCATTGCTCCTTCGAGTTTAGAGATTTACCCAAGCGCAAAAATATCGAAGTGGCAGGGGAACTTTTTTCAAGGAGCTCTTAAACTCACCCATCTCAATCGACTCGTTTTGCTAGGTGAAAAAGTTATCAAAGAAGAGCGGCTACTTGAGAAGTGGGGTCAACGAATTCGTCAGGTGAGAACGGGACCGGACGGTGCACTGTATTTGTCCACAGATAGTGGAATTTTAGCGCGAATCACAAAGCAAAATTAAAAACTAATTCTATTTGCTATTCAAAAGGTGTATTTCTTCAACATGCATAAAATCACCTCTGATATAATGTCCGGAAAGCTTGTCACAATACCTCATAACTCAACCTTGGATGAAGCTTACGGGAAAATGAGGGACAAAAAGATTCGCCACCTCCCCGTTGTCGATGATGCTGGTCGAATTGTTGGCATCTTGTCAGATCGAGACCTGCAACGGGCCATGATTCCAGTAGCAGGAAAGGTTGAGTTTGACGAAATCGATTTTAAATTCGATAGCAAGTTTAAAACTCAGGACTTTATGAGCTGGCCCGCGAAGACGGTCAGTGAATCCACTTCCGTACGAGATGTGGCGCTTATGATGCTAAACGAGAAGGTCTCTGCCTATTTAGTGATGGGGCAGGACCATAATCCCATTGGGATTGTCACGACCGATGACATGTTGAAACTTCTAATTTCTTTGCTGGACAAAGATCCCTCGCGACTGCGGCTCACTATGGGCTCGATGTTTGACGATTATGCCCAGACGGGAAGCTTTTCCTAACTAGGTCTTTGATTTATTCGGCGGCCGCATGGCTGCCCAATCGGCTTCACTCATAAAATCTCCAAGAAAGCTAAATTGCCCAGCTCCCTTGAGACACTCTCCGCCATCTATGGTGATAACATCGCCATTAATGTAGCCCGAAAAATCTGACATCAAAAAGCTCGCCAAGTTTGCGAGCTCAATATGCTCTCCCACCCGCTTAAGGGGAATTCGATTTACCAAAGCCTTACCCACCTTTTCGTTGGGAACGAGGCGCTCCCATGCTCCCGGAGTAGGAAACGGTCCAGGTGCGATCGCGTTCAGCCGAATCCCTCGCCCTCCCCACTCCACAGCCAGACTCTTTGTCATGGCTGTGACACCGGCTTTTGCCATGGCGGATGGAACAACAAAAGCAGATCCCGTTTCAGCATAAGTGGTCACAATACTGAGAACAGAGGCGCGACGGCCTTGTTTTAGCCATCTTCGCCCACAAGAGACCGTCACATAGGCGCTTCCGTGCAATACGATGTTTAAGACTGAATCTATTGCACGAGGAGAAAGATCCTCCGTCCGAGAGATAAAATTTCCCGCGGCGTTGTTTACCAACCCAGTCAGTGGCGCTTCAGTCCAAATCTGATCCAACATTTTCTCATTGGCCTCAGGATCCCGCACATCACAAGACACAAAAGTTACCTTTTGCCCTGTTACTTTCTGAATCTCAACAGCCGCCTGAGAGAGAACATCTTCTCTCCGGCCGCAAATGACCACCTCAGCACCAAGTTCTGAAAATCTCTGCGCCATACTGCGCCCCAGACCCGTGCCTCCGCCCGTTACTAAAATCTTATGACCATTGAGCAAATCTTTTTGAAACATAGGTTCATTATTGGGTCCCAGGCCAAGAAAGACAACCTTGATCATTTTCCAGTCTGTGTACTTCAGTTTTATCTAGAAGATGCGGCGTAGCATTTGCGGGGCGAGCTGTCCCCTGCTATATCCAATGGGAATTTCCGGTTAAATTGCCCCTCATCGATTAAATCTTGGGTGGTGTGACTTTGCTGAGCGTGCATTTAAAACCATTACTTATCGCTTTGATCACTTTAAGCTCAATTGCAAGTGCCGAACCCAAGTACATTCTGAACTCTTCACAAGGCAAAACATCGGACGACCTAAATTTAAGCCAATTTTGGTTCGGCTATATTTCAGATTCCCCGTCGAATGACGGTCCATTTCCAAGTCAGCATCTCACATCTAAAAATTGGTCATTACTGGGTCGTCAAATTACGGTTGATCGGCCCAATTATGCCTATTCAGGCACAGAGCTGATCCTGGGCGCGACTCAGCCTTTCAGAAAAGAGTGGACTCTCTATTTTGGTGCGGGAGCACACCTTTTAAATTTTGAAACTAAATCGAAGAGCTCAACGCATTTGATTGGCGAGATCAACGTTCGATATTCCGAATTTAAAGCAATTTGGGCATCTTTCAGATTGGCCCAACAGTTTAATTACCCCACGATTTTGCCCTTAACGGGTGATCCTATTTCGGCAAAAGGACTCGTGGCGGAACCAGAGTTGCTTTGGCGGCCCTTGGCTCGATTGCGCCTAAAAGTGAGCGCACAAGAAGCTTGGCTCGAGGATCACAATCGACGACTCTGGCTGGATACAGAGATGATGTGGCAACTTCATTCACAGCCGAATTGGATCTGGATCGGATTTGGAACCGAACGCCTGCAAAACTCATTAGCGAATACCAACTACTGGAGCCCAAACTGGTTTTATTCTTATGGACCTCGATTTGATAGTCGGTGGGTCCTAAATGAGAGCTGGCAATTGTTTTTAGGTGGTCGCCTCAATCGAATGAAGGAATCTCACTATGATTCTAGCGAAGGATATCAGATGAGGACTGGGATAAACTTTGGGGACCAAGAAAAAGCTCTTTTTCAAATATCTTATCAAGTCAATTCTTCCACTCAAGGCGGCCGCACCTGGAAAAATGACTCATTTGGTTTTGGTATAAACACCAATTGGTAATCCATCACTCTTTTTGCTCTTTCGATTCCTTGTCCTGCGCCTTCAATTCCTTATCTTTAGATTTGTTTGCATCTACATTCTGCGGCACTTCTTTGCTCGACTCATTTTTGCCCTGTTCAATTCTATTTGGCCTTTTCTTTCTCG
>JAPKGD010000071.1 GCA_026648125.1 Bdellovibrionales bacterium
TAGGGCCATCAAACAGCTCGGATTTGCGGAGTTCAGTTTTCCGGGTGCGACGCACAATAGATTTTTGCACTCCATCGGGGTGGCGCATCTTGCCAGTGAGGCCTTTGACAATATTTTTCGAACTTGGCGATTTTCTGCCCCAGAGGTGCGCAGTCGTCTGAAAACGGCATTGCGATTGGCGGCGCTATTACACGACATCGGGCATGGTCCACTCAGCCACACGACGGAAGAGGTTATGCCACGCCTTCAGGACCTTCAGGTCACTGCCTATGAAGAGCTGAGGGGTGAGCGAACGGTGACTTATGATCCCTCTCGGCAGGCGAACCATGAGGATTACACTATCAAATTCATTACCGACTCGTCGCTGACCGATACTTTAGAGCTACATTTTCCTGGCATCTCACCCCTTCACATCGCCTGCTTGATTGATAAGGGGCTGCAAAGCCCGGATGATTTCTTTCGCGACCAGCAGCTCGATTTTCGCAATATACTCAGCCAAATCATTAGCTCTGAACTCGATGCGGACCGTATGGATTACCTCGAGCGAGATGCTTATTTTTGTGGAACCAATTATGGCAAAGTGGAGCTAAATTGGTTGCTCAGTAACCTCACGTATCACACTGTTGAGCACGAAGTTCATCTCGCCTTGAATCGCCGAGCCCTTTACACCTTTGATGATTTTATTTTAGCACGTCATCATATGCATTTGATGGTTTACTTCCACCATAAAGCCATCATTTATGAGGAACTTTTGAACCGCTACCTTGCCTCAAAGGATTGCAGCTTTTTTCTTCCTGCGGACATCGAGGAATACATTAAGTGCACGGACTATGCGCTTTACCAACATCTAGGATCGGTGAGTAATGAGTGGGCGAGGCGCATTTCTGAGAGACGCCCCTATCGCATGCTTTTTGAACTACATTCAGCGGGAAACACCGAGCGGCCAGAGAAGATAAAGCAATCTCTTGAGAATGAGTCCGTGGCCGTGATTCATTCAAGTT
The DNA here is from genome assembly GCA_026648125.1 of Bdellovibrionales bacterium. Lineage (GTDB taxonomy): Bacteria > Bdellovibrionota > Bdellovibrionia > Bdellovibrionales > UBA1609 > JAIBAM01. The sequence goes on from JAPKGD010000071.1 coordinate 1,002, forward strand.
CTCAGGCGCGATTGAGCAAATACCATACTGCGAGTCCGAAGGAGAGGTCGGTCACAATCTTCGTGGTTGATGATTACGATCGGCAAGCAAAGCCCTTTCCGCTTGAAGAGGGCACCCAGATCTTTGCGAGGTACGAAGAAATTCGCCAGATTGATCGACTTTATGTACCCCCAGAACAGTTTACCAAAGCCGAAAAGATCCTCCTCGATCAGGGGCTATAACCAAGTAAAATCATATAGTTAAGTGGTTTTTTGGGGAAAACGTGTGTTTGTGTTCTCAATGGGATATACTAAGAATCCTTTAAGGAGGACCCAGCCTTGGGTGATTCCAAAAAAAAGGTTTGTTTAGGTATCTCTTGGGCGCCGCGAACGGCGGCTGCGGCCCTTGTCGGTGAAGAGGGTATAATTGCCTCGGCTCAAGAAGAACGGGGCGGAAGTCGGCGCCGTCTCTTGCCGCAAAAGGCCATTGAATATTGCCTGAGCCATGCCGGACTAAGCACAATTGATCAAATTTCGACTCTCGCATTGCAATCTAAGCATGCTGCCGATTGGTCTGACTTTTTTGCCACCCAATTCTCTGAGGAAAAGGGATGGATTGAAAGTCTGATCACTCTGCCGGGAAATATTCGGCACGAATATAGGTTTAGAACGGAATTGAAACGGCAGCTTGGCCACATGAGCCGATCCGAAGAAATACCAGAAATTCTTTATGTCTCCGATGAGCTTGCAGCGGCACAAGGTCTTTACGCCAGACACGTCCGACAAGCCGTGGCCCTATTGGTGCTTGATACGCCTTTCGCACGATCAGCCTCGGGATTATGGCGGGCCGGTGCAAATGGTCTCGAAGAGGTCTGGCGACAGGATTACCCACAGTCGTTGGAGTTGTTACTTGCGAATCTCGCAGGCTTCAGTGGTTTTCGTGGTCGCATGGGACAGCGCCAGTTTTTACAGTTGTCCGAATACGGCGAGCTGAGATTTTTAGATCATATCAATGAGTTGATGAGCGTTGACGAGTTTGGCCGCTTTCATGTGAATACAGATCGACTCGTCATGGACCCGGCGCGCGAAACCGTATGGTCGGAGCTTGGGGATCTTTTTGATTCTTCTCCAAGAAAGCCGGATCAATCTATTAGCTCTCGGGAAATTGATCTGTCCTTTTCGTTTTTTTACGCCATAGGAAAATGGGTGGAGCAGATCGGTAAAACCATGAAAGATCAATTAAAGGTTCCTGATCTGATGGTGCGAGGACATGGTCCTTTGTTTGATAAAATGAAGCCCATTATGAAGCAAAATTCAATTCAGGCGCAGTTTATACCTGCAGCGGACGACCCGTTATTATTAGCTATGGGCGCTGGAATAGAAGGATTAGTGTTGGCCGGAGGGGAGTCGCCGATGCTTGTGGGCGGCTCTCCACATCCGCAGGCCATTTTCTCATCTTTGACCGAGGCAAGAAACAGTAGCGCCAGCAATTTAGCTTCAAACTGAGCAGACCATGGCGAAGATCATCGTCTTCTTTGATGGAATTTGTAATCTGTGTAATGGATCTGTCGATTTTCTGATTCAAAGAGATCAAAACGCAAAATTAAAGTTTTCGAGTCTGCAGGGTGAGACGGCGAAGGAATTTATACCTGACCTCGATCGTGAGAAAATGCGGACGATCGTAGTTTGGAACGACGGAGAAATACTTCGAGAGTCTGAGGCTGTTCTTTTTTTACTTCACCACCTTGGCGGAATTTGGAGACTGATGGCTTGGCTCGGTCGCATGGTTCCGAGAAATTTTCGTGATTTGACCTACCGATTAGTTTCTCGAAATCGATACCGTTGGTTCGGTCAACGATCTTCCTGCCGAATGCCCAGTCAGGATGAAAAAAGTCGTTTTCTCGACTAGCCACATCCTCCACACGAACTCAATTTTTGAGATCTAAATCCTCGGAAAGCCATTTGCCAATAAGACGGTGGGCTTCAGCGTTGGGATGACAGTCAGCCGGAGTGGCTGAGGGAAACTCGGATATCTCACTATAACTTCCATTTGAATAGTCGAAGACTTCAATGTCTCGCTTAAGGAGTTCCTCTTTGAGCGGATTGATCGCGAATTGCAAGGCGCCATAGCTGTCGGGATAGAGTAAAACCACAAAACGATTCGTCCGCAGTGTGCCACTGAGATATTTCTCTTTAAGATCGCGTAGAGCGTCTGCATAGTCTCTCACGAAATCGGGGACTATCCTCCCTGAGCGGACGTAGAGATCCAAATTTATCCAGCGAAAGAATTCAGACTTATAAAGGAGCTGAATCCAATGGACGAGAATGGGCCGCGACTCTCTCCATGGCCCGCGGGAGTGAAAGTGTCCGTCGGCTTCTCTCTCGATGTGATGAAAATCAGAGAGGTAATGGTTGAGTAAGGAGTAGCTTCCGGCCATGCGCGCAAGGTGAGCTCCAATAAAGACAAATATTCCAACTCCTTCCCTTTGAGCAAGAAAGGATAACGAGGGATCTTTCTCCATGTAGGCGATAGAATCTGCCGCCGAGCCCCCTTGTCTCGCCAGATTATAGGCTCGGTTTCCTGGAGAATTTTCTTGGACAAAAAAGGGGAGAGTTTCATTATCGTTTACGGTGGCACCATAGGTGAACGAGCAGCCCCAAAAGACGAGATGCTTCAAATCAGATCCGGAACGATGGTCTGGGGTAAGACGCTGCTCATTTGGAAATTCCGTAGAAGTCCAAGTGAGTAATCGCTGTCCTTTGTAATTTAGCTGGTTTTCGATGATTGTCGTGGGGATCCACTCGTTTCTGTTGGGTCCTTGTCGAATGAGGACTTTTGCGCCCTCCTTACTTGATTTTTTGTGGGAAACACCATCATAGTCACAATGATAATCGTGTTCAAATTTCGCTTTAAATTCGCGACGTACGAGGAGGGGAGAATTGATACTTTCAGGTACGGCAATTGATGAAATTTTAAGGTGAGACTGTCTGAGTTGAGTCGGACGGATAAGGCGAACGGAGAATTCCGCAATTAGGAACACAAACGCAAACAAGACAATCGAAAGTAGAGTAAGAGCCAATTTTCGCAATGTCGATCCTTAGCCTGTGGTCTACGCGGAGGCGAGGGTTTAGTTCTTCATATAAGTTTCTCTGAACCAATTTTGAACATCAATAGCTAAAATTTCGGCCGAGGGATCAGTCAATAGGTCGTAGTTTTGATAGTGATGTTGCACATAATGTGCAAGCTCATGGGCAATTGAATCATCAATGGTGCGCTTGAGCTTTTGGTAATATTCGGAATCGTCAGAAATATAGATTTTATTTTTAGAAATCGAGAAGGCATTGGAAAAGGCTTCGGGTATTAAGCCCCATTGATCTTTGATCGCCTCTTGAAACTGACTTAAGGGTGTTTCGCTTTCAAAAAAAACCTTAGGAAGCGGCACACTTTCTCTCGCCTCGACTTTCATAAAACTCATTACGGCTTGTAGAATAAAATCAACTGAGTGCTTTGGTTTTTCGGCCGCTTGAGCAGCCAAAGCGCTCCAAAGGCATAGACTTAAGGCGATCCCCCTCATAATTCCCCCTCCCATATTTTCCCCGCTCAGTAGGCTTCCCTACAGAGGGAATGGGGTCAATGGGCGAATCGGAGAATGTTCTAAATTTATGAAATTTAATTGGAGCAGGAGATGAAATTCGGATTTGGCTGGGGGTCAGCCTTATTTGACCTATAAAAAGGGCCTATTTAAAGGCTTCCGGGGGACTTAACGGAGGGTCTACGAGAATGTTAGGACCTGACCATTGAGTCCCTGGCTGAGAGGGCTCGACAAAAACATAAGCCAAGCTGCAATCTCTCTCGGATCGAGTAACTTGGCCGATGGCATTGTTTTCTTCATTTCTTCAAAGGCGAGTTTAATTGAAGGAGATTTGGGAGCATTTCTTAAAATGTACTCTTCAGTAATTCCTAAGGAGAGTTCGTTCGTAGTTAAATTTTTGGCCCCGTATTCTTTGGATAAGGTCTCCCGCAACTGAGCAAGATCTTCGAGTATTGCCGGATTTTTCACTAAATTTGAGTGGTGACTCAACCACAAAATTCGGCTGCGTGGTCGGGAAATGAGAAATTTGATTCCCGCTTCCGCCAAGGCTTTAGAGGCACTTAAGTCTTCTGTAAATGTAGGCAGAGTGTCGACAAGAGAGTCGAGTCTTCCAAAAGAATGTACGACTCGTCCAATCACATCATTCGCATCGAAAGTGGAATTTAAGTCGACCCCAATGACTCCGGATCGCCCGTAGTGGGGATAGATCTCTCTTTGATCGTTAATGTGCTCAATATAGCGTCGAGCCTCAGGCGACTCCTTTCCAACCAGAGCGACGTCCGCCCCCTGCTCTGAGAGCACTGTCAAAATGGTTTGGGTCAGCGAGCTAAATTCGCCAATAATCGCAAGGGTTTTATCGCTGAGTTTAAGTAAGGAGTCTCGGCCTGCCATGCAAAGCACTCTAAAGTCATTCTTTAGAGGGGTCAATTGACTCTGTCTCTTTGCTGAATTACATCGATGGCCAATGCAAAATTTAAGAGTTCTCGTAATTGGACAGGGTGGCCGCGAACACGCGCTGGTAAAGGCACTCAAGGGTTCCCCCTCAGTGAGTGAAGTGCATTGTGCGCCAGGAAATGCGGGTATGGTGAGCGATGCCCTTTGTCATTCGCTTGAAAAAGTCGATGGCCCGCGTGTGATCGAACTCTGTCGAAGATTGTCATTTGATCTCGTGGTGGTGGGGCCAGAGGTTCCGCTGGCAGAGGGCCTTGCAGATGAGCTGAGAAAAGAAGGCATAGTGGTCTTTGGACCCTCTCAGGCTGCTGCGCGTTTAGAGGCGAGTAAAATATTCGCTAAACAATTTATGGTGCGAGCAGGAATACCAACTGCAAAGTTTAGCGAAGTGGGTTCAGTGGATGAAACACTCAGAGCCGCTGACCAGTTTACTCCGCCTTACGTTCTCAAGGCAGATGGCCTCGCCGCCGGAAAAGGTGTTTTTATTTGTGATGACCGAGAAGAGCTTGGTCGGGCTGCGAGATCTTTGTTTGAGCAGCGGACATTGGGTGCAGCCGGTGAACGTGCGATTCTTGAACAACATCAGCCTGGCTGGGAACTGTCTTATCTCATTCTAACCAATGGAGAAGCCTATGAGGCATTACCATTGGCGCAAGACCACAAACGACTCCTTGATGGCAATGAGGGACCCAACACCGGTGGTATGGGCACTGTGGCCCCCCTCATGATCGATGCGGGCCTCGATGCACAGATTAGAGAAAAGGTGCTCGATCCATCTGTTGCGACGTTAAAGAGCATGGGTTTGCTCTATCGAGGTGTTTTGTTTATTGGCGTGATGGTCACTCAAGAAGGGCCCAAGGTGCTGGAATACAATGTCCGCTTTGGCGATCCTGAAACTCAGGTGATTTTGCCATTAATGGATGGAGACTGGGGCCAGGTTATGTTGGCGGTGGCGAAGGGGGAGATGCCTCGTTTAAAGTGGCGTCCGCTACATTTAGCTTGTGTTGTGCTCGCGGCGGAAGGCTATCCGGAACAATCGAAAACAGGGGTTCCGATTCAGGGTGAGATTGGATATCAAAGCGCATCGAGCTATTTTCTGCACGCGGGGACGCGAAGGTCTCAAGAGGGGCAGTGGCAGACGGGCGGAGGTCGGGTTCTGAATGCTGTCGGACTTGGGAGCTCCCGCTCAGAAGCCCTTCACAATGCTTATATGCAAGCCGCCAAAGTTTCTTGGCCCGGCCTACAGAAGCGTTCAGATATCGGTCAAGGTGAAGTCGAATCATAAGCGTGCGAAGTCGCTGAATCATTTGCGGGAGATGTTTATAGGTGAACTGTCGGGCTCGCAACACAAAGTGGCCATAACGGTGAGACCAGTAACCCCACAAAAAGTGCAAATGGCTTAAGACAATAAATCCTGCTGCAGAAATGATTCGCCGTCCTTCACCCCTCTGAAATGTCACCACGGCGGCCACATTGAGAACGACCAGTGCATAAATAATAAGTACGGTGGCCAACCAATTTGTAAATGGAATCGCAAGAATAGACATGAGAAGCGAGCCACCAAGTGCCCAAGCCAAAAGGGTTGGCCGATTCCATTTTAGTGAAACCGAGCGATCAAAAACCTCCTGGGCGCGGCCAAGATTAACCCAAGATTCGAGCCAGATGGAAGGACGGGGGAGCTCTCGTCTCATGACGACCGGGTGAGAAAATAGCATCAATGCGCTACCACGATCCTTTAAGCGAAGCCCAAGTTCTTTGGCGAAACCAAGGCTTCCAAAAGTTTCGGTAAATCCGCCAGACGCCAAAAGCGGTTTGCGTTGCACAAGGGTATTTTGAAAGGACACAAAATCGATGGGGGCTTCAACGTGGGGCTGCCACCAATTGGGATCTCCGAGGTGAACAAACGCGGAGTTGAGGATGAGATTGAGAGTCTGGCTAAACCCGCCGACATCCACCAATCTTGATGGGCCACAAACCCCAATGCATAAAGGATTCAGTTGCTGTGCTCGTTTGAAGTCTCCATGCAATCGATCAAGCCAGTCCGTCGGAGCAATTCCATCCGCCGTTATAAAAGCG
>JAPKGD010000072.1 GCA_026648125.1 Bdellovibrionales bacterium
CCACGACAGCCCCAAGAGCCCTGCCGCCGCCTTGATACTTTTGGCGGCAATCATCACGTCGATTGCCAGCCGCTCAAAGAGCAGCGTAAACCGCGAGTTCGGACCCGCCCAGGGCACAGCGACCGTCTTGACTCCGTGGTCTGGGCATTCACTGCGCGGAACTCGTGACTTGATAATCGTTTGGAATTGCATTGTATCCAGATGCCGCCACCGGCGCTCCTCGCGGTGATCTTTGATCGCACACGACCGCTGGCATTCCGGGCATTCAACTTGATGGTCGACCGGCCATTGAACGTCGATCTCAACGAGCCGCTTCTCCACGTCCAAGTCGACATTGGTGACGAGCCACGGTGGAATCAGGCCCAGCAATAGACTGTAGTGTTGGTGCAAATCGGATGATGTTTTCATCCGAAAATCAAAGCTCAAAACTTAAGCAAATTTCAACACGCTACGCTCTGCTTCCCACAAGAAACCCGGAATACCCATAAAAATCAATCTTTGTCTTTTTCCTACAGATTCAACGGCAATGCACTTTTAGTTTTAGATGATAAACTCCCAGATAATAATTTTGATCTTCTTATTGAATATCCTGCGTCAGCATTTTTAGAGGTCTTGAGCGGAAAGGACACGCTTTGGGGACTTTTCAGATCTTTCGGAACAAAGATTGCCGTTCAATCCTACTGCCCAGACCAAATCCAAATACAACGTTGGCGAGGACTAGACCAAAAATTTTCCTAAACTAGAACATCACCTGTTTACCTCTGATGAGAACCGGCCGACAGACTAAAGGAATAAATTCTTAGCGTTTTCCAGTCGCTAGGATGTCTATCTCCAATGTGGAATTCGAATCTTCTTTTAAAGCAAATTCCCTCGTACCAAACGGATAGGCTTGTCTAGCTGCGCAGAATTGGCACCTCGTTCTCGCGCACATCTTCAACCTCTAAATTCGACAAATTAACTTGAGACTGACTCAAATACAGAATTGGGCATTCCGATCCTAAACCGACTTAGTGTTGAAATTGAATACTCAAAGTTGGGCTCTTAGATTTCAATGCCGATACTTTCTGAAGAACCTTTGGCCGATTTCACTCATCGAACTCTAGATCATCAAGTAGCTTCAACTCCTCATCGCTCCACTTCACCAACCCTGACTCAGTAGGTTGCCGTCGAGAAAGAGCCACTTCCACCCAGAGATTGGGGTCCGTGGGTAACCGGCAGTTGCGCCCCTTGATAAATAAGTTCAAGGCCCCCCCCACCTGACGTCTTAGCAATGCGATCTGTTCCACCTTGGGAAAATGCTAAACAAGATTTGCCTTTAAATTTAACAAGTGAAAAGGCGTTGCTAGTCGCCTCTATTCGGTCGTTTTCACTTTTACTTTGCTTAACGCGAGTGACTTCTTTATAGAAATCTTTTTCCGCGCCCGTTCTGGCCAATACACTGGCCACATCACCCATCCAGACCGATAAGCATGTGGACGCATCACCAGCCCCCGGCCCTTGTCGACAATAGGTAATGGTGTCTGGTGAGTAAAAAGAATTTATCGGCTTCCAAAGTGGCACTTCAGGAATACGAACAGAAAAGCCCTTATAGCGAAATCGGTCACAATAGTAGGCCGCGCCTTTTGCCCCTGGCGCAGCTCCTGGCAGTGGCTTTGGATCCAGCCAAACCAAATGGGTGGCCCCCACCTTCGCTGCGCGCTCAAGTACCTCGACTCGGGAGTTGTGGTCCCCAATTCGAGAGTCAAAAAACATGTACGCGAGAGAACCTGCAGAAAATTCGTCAATTTTTTTGCAATCCCTCACAAGGTCCTTATTGCTCAAAATAAGATTCTTTGCTTGTGGCGAGGGAGTCGTGGCGCAACCGGCAATCAAGATTCCAAATAGACTCACACAGCTAGAAAAAATAAGCCCTCTCATCGGAAGTCTCCCAAAGGCCAATGGACAAAAAAAAACCCACCTTAGTTACCCAAGGTGGGTCAAAAAAAGAGCTGGCGTCGTGCTACTCTCCCACAGCGTTACCGCTGCACTACCATCGCCGCTGGCGGGCTTAACTTCTGAGTTCGGGATGGGATCAGGTGTGGCCCCGCCGCTATTGACACCAGCAAAAATTAAATTCAAGTCATTCTTAGCAAGGATTGAGTTCAAAGAATTTGAAGAAGCCTCACGACTAATTAGTATCGCTCAGCTCAACACATTGCTGTGCTTACACTTGCGACCTATCAACCTCCTAGTCTCGGAGGAGTCTTTAGGATCCCGAAGGATCAGGGAAAACTTATCTTGCAGTTGGCTTCTCGCTTAGATGCTTTCAGCGATTATCCGTTCCGAACATAGCTACCCTGCGATGCCGCTGGCGCGACAACAGGAACACCAGAGGTTCGTCCATCCCGGTCCTCTCGTACTAAGGACAGATCTGCTCAATTTTCCTACGCCCACAGAAGATAAGGACCAAACTGTCTCACGACGTTTTGAACCCAGCTCGCGTACCTCTTTAAATGGCGAACAGCCATACCCTTGGGACCTGCTCCAGCCCCAGGATGAGATGAGCCGACATCGAGGTGCCAAACTCCGTCGTCGATGTGAACTCTTGGACGGAATCAGCCTGTTATCCCCGGAGTACCTTTTATCCGTTGAGCGATGGCCCTTCCACACGGGACCACCGGATCACTTTGACCTGCTTTCGCACCTGCTCGACTTGTCTGTCTTGCAGTTAAGCTCGCTTATGCCAATACACTCACCGCCTGGTTTCCAATCAGGCTGAGCGAACCTTCGTACGCCTCCGTTACATTTTTGGAGGCGACCGCCCCAGTCAAACTGCCCACCATGCACGGTCCCCGACCTGGATTCACAGGCCTGGGTTAGAACCTCAACGACACCAGGGTGGTATTTCAAGGACGGCTCCACCGGAACTAGCATCCCGGTTTCAAAGCCTCCCACCTATCCTACACAAGTCTCATCAAAGTCCAATGCAAAGCTACAGTAAAGGTGCATGGGGTCTTTCCGTCTAGCAGCGGGGAGATTGCATCTTCACAAACACTTCAACTTCGCTGAGTCTCAGGAGGAGACAGTGTGGCCATCGTTACGCCATTCGTGCAGGTCGGAACTTACCCGACAAGGAATTTCGCTACCTTAGGACCGTTATAGTTACGGCCGCCGTTTACCGGGGCTTCGATCAAGAGCTTGCACCCCATCACTTAACCTTCCGGCACCGGGCAGGCGTCACACCCTATACGTCCACTTTCGTGTTTGCAGAGTGCTGTGTTTTTAATAAACAGTCGCAGCCACCGATTCTCTGCGACCCCATCGGCCTTCGGATGTTCTTGGGTTCGATCAACTGATGTCTGGCGTCCGGTGAAGGTGAGTAATATTGGCTTCTAGCCGCATGCGTCACACAAAGTCTGAGCTCGCGTGATTCAATTTGATACATCGCATAATTTTTTCTTCAGCCGCTCCCATCAAGGGTTTTAGAATATTGGGTCGAGGTTGGAGCCGGCGAGGATACCTCGACGATAGTCGGTCTTTGCTGCGCTGTAAGTTGTTGTAAGAATTTATTCTTGCAATTTTTTGTGGCCTCGTGTGTAAATAGTTCAGTTCCAAATTGGCACTGCGATGAAAAAGGTCCAGTTCCAAAAAGGGACGAGGGGAAAAAGAGGGGGATACAATGAGCGGTTTGTCGCAAGACTTGGTTTCACAATGTAAGAAAAAACTAATCGAGGCGAAGGCAGAAATACTGAACCGCGTCAGAGAGTCGCGCCAAGACCTCTATAACAATGAGGATGCAAAAGGTGGCGATGAGGGCGATCAGACTATGCGTGCCCTGGCAGAGAGCGAATTTCTAAGCATGCACGAGCGCCTCCGAAAGCAGTTGATGGAAATTGAAATGGCTCTGGGTCGGATTGAACGTGGCATTTATGGAATTTGCGAAGAAACGGAAGAGCAAATCGAAGTTGAGCGCCTTTTGGCCATTCCTTGGACCCGGCTGAGCATTGAAGGTGCAGAAATTCGTGAATCTATGAAGCGACGGTACGCTCGCTAAATCCTGTTAAAATGCATAAAGTCCGAAAAAAGGCCGCTAAAGCGGCCTTTTTTGTTTATTTGCTACCTTCAGTTTCTGGGTTCTGGGTCAGGACAAAATGGAGCACGATGTAGCCAACGATAGCGGTTCCGCCGGTGGCGAAAAGAAGGAGAAGGGCTCCTAACCGAGCAAGTCCAACTTCCAGGTCACCCCGTTGATGGATGCGGACACAGACGCCCAATATCATTTTTTGGAGGGCCTCCTCGCTCTGATCAGATCGTGGAAGTGCGACAACGCAAGCCACGTAAACTAAAACAGCGAGGCCAAAGGTTGCCATTGCAGCGATGACCCAAAGGAGCCGAATGACCCATGGGGCCACATCCAGCATTTGCGCCAACCCCGTCGCGACGCCAGCGATCAACTTGTCTTTTGGCTCTCTCACCCACTTGAGACGATTAGTTTCTACCATTTGACTCCTCTCTGCTGGCGGCAAGAACAGTCCAGCCACACAGCTTGTATAACAGCCTTGCTCCCACATTACCGTCCCATTCGTCGGATCCGGGGGCTACCTCATTCAGGTCAAACCCGACCAGTTTGCGGCCAGATTTTATGACAGAACCGATAAGATAGAGGGCTTGATCGTAGCTAAGACCTCCCGGCACGGGGGTTCCCGTGTGCGGGCAGAATTCGGGAGAAAGTCCGTCAATGTCGAACGAGATATAAACATTCTTAGGCAGTGACTCGATAATTTTGCGGCAAATGAGCGACCAGGCGGAACCGCTGAGGAGTTCACTTTTGAGCTGCAAATCAAAATAGGTGGTGATGTCCTTGCGGGATTGAATCATTTCATACTCTTCTTCACAGAAGTCACGAATACCAACTTGAACGAGATGCTTAGGGCGCCAATCTGCAGTCATTACATTGTACATGATAGATGCGTGAGAGTGCTCAAAGCCTTGGTAGGCCTCTCGTAAATCAGCATGAGCATCGATGTGAAGAATGCCAAAATCACCATTTAATTTTTCGCTAATGGCCTGAATGGCCCCTTGAGGGGTCGAGTGATCCCCTCCGATCAGGCCGAAGATCTTTCCGTTCCTTAGGGTGCTTGCCGCAGTTCGGTGAACGGCAGTTATCATTTCTTTACAGGCGAGATTAATTTCCTTTTGAGCAGTTCGGCTCGCCTCAGAGAGTTCACCGGATTCCTCAAGTTCGTTGCGAATTTTAAGGGCAAGTTGTCTAAGCCGTTCGTTGGTTTCTTTAAGCCCTGAAGGCTCTGTGAGGAGATGATAACCCTTTTCATAAGCTCGGCCGGTTTCCAGGTCGAAAAGGTCAATTTGGGGGCTGGCTTCGAGGATAGCCTGTGGTCCCAATGAGGCGCCACCGCCATAGGAAGTCGTGACATCCCAGGGAACGGGAAGCAGATGTAGAAGGGATTTTTCGGCCGTAGTAGGTAGGCCAAAAATACCCACTTTGTGCGATGCCGTAACACTTGGATCAAATCCCATGAGGCTCCCTCGGTTCTTTGGAGCGACATATTATGTCGAGGAGGGGGCGGGCTCAAACGAAATCATCGATTTTGCAGAGTCATGCTTGATAATTGCCCTCAAATCGCTAGATTAGGCTCTTTTACACACCCATTGGGAGGGTCTGAAATGAAGAGCGTATTTCAAATCGGAGTGGCGGTTGCTTTGATGTTAACTGTCCACGCTCAAGCTGAAGCTAGTGTTCCTGCGGCGATTGAATACAAAACGATTGGTAACCCCCTTGCGCCACAAGGCGGTACGTTTCAGATGGCGTTCTCCTCTGAACCGGAGAAACTTAACCCCATTAACTCTCAAGATCTTTATGCCTCTTATGTTCAGCAGTACGTAATGGACGGCCTTCTCACGCAAAATTTAGACACTTATGAATTCGAACCGGGATTGGCTGAGCGATATGAAATCAGCAAAGATGGCATGACCTATACTTTTTATTTGCGTAAGGATGCAAAGTGGAGTGATGGCAAGCCAGTTACTGCGGAAGATGTGAAGTTCAGCTTCGACTCGGTGAAGGACAAGCGATACAACGCCGTTCACAGATTGCCTTACTACGAGACCATCGGTGACGTGACTGTCGTTGATCCGTATACGGTCAAAATCGGTACAACAAAAAAATATTTCATGAATCTCGAAGTGATGGCTTCTGAGGGCTATACTCCAATCGTTCCAAAACACATTTATGGAGATCCCAGTAAAAAACTGAACAAAGATCTCTTCGGTTCCGGGCCCTATAAAGTCGAGAAATACAATAAAGGTAAGAATATTATTTTGGTGCGGAACAAAGATTGGTGGGGAAACCAAGCGTCTCACCTCAAGGGAAAGTACAACTTTGAACGCATAATGATCCGCTTTGTGAAAGAGGAAAACCTTGAGATCGAAATGCTCAAGAAAGGACAGCTCGACTACGATGGTTTGAGCCCTGAGGCCTTTATTAAGAAAACAGAAGGCGCTCCGTTTGGAACTGAGATTTTGAAGAAGAAGGTGGAAAATTCTGATCCCACTCGAGGCTATGGGTTTGTGGGCTGGAACTTCAAAAACGGATTATTTAAAGATCGTGATGTTCGGGTGGCCCTTGCTCACCTTATGAACCGAGAAGAGATGAACAAAAAATTCAGATATGGACTTTCGGTTCCGGCGACGGGTCCATGGCTATTTAATAATCCTTTCGCAAACCCAGAAGTAAAACCCTTCTTGTTTGATGTTGCTAAGGCCAAGAGTCTTCTCAAGAAGGCTGGCTGGGAAGACGAGGATAAGAATGGAATTCTTGAGAAAACCATCGACGGTAAAAGAACGGAGTTCCGTTTCACGCTCCTATTTCCTTCTCGAGAAGTTGAAAAGTACTTCACCATGTACAAGGAAGATCTCAAAAAAGCCGGCGTTGATATGGAATTGAAAGTGGTCGAGTGGAATACTTTTATGAAGGCGCTTGACGAGCATAAGTTCGATGCCGTTGCGCTTGCATGGGGCGGGGGCTCTCTTGAGACAGATCCTAAGCAGATTTGGCATACTTCTGCGTCAGCTCCCGGAGGATCTAATTTTATCTCCTATAGCAATGCAGAAGTGGACAAGCTCATCGATCAGGCCCGTGAGGAGCTAGACGCCAAGAAGCGCAAGGTTCTCTGGCAGAAGATTCACAAGCTCATCGCAGACGATGCGCCTTATGCATTTTTGTTTAACGAAAAATACGCCTTCTATGCGCATAACAAAAAAATTGGCATGGTGAAGGATACTTATAAGTATGCGGTTGGACGTTTCTATTGGTGGATGAAACCTTAAGTGCTGGGGTTATAATTCTCCATGTTTCAATACGTCATTAAACGAATACTCATGATGATTCCGACATTGTTCGGGATCACTCTTGTCTGCTTTGTGGTTATCAATCTCGCGCCGGGCGGCCCCATTGAGCAAAAGCTGATGGCTATGCGATTTGGTGGGGCGGCTGCAGGCGGTGGTGGTGCTGGCTCGGGCGGCGGCTCTTCGGGCGCAAATTTTGGAGTTTCTCAAGACGTTATTGACGCACTAAAGAAACAATAC
>JAPKGD010000073.1 GCA_026648125.1 Bdellovibrionales bacterium
AAGGGTTTCAGGTGGAATGAACTTGCAACAATTGCCCGATCCAGGATCTTTTGCCGAGTGACATAAAAGCCAAATGTCGCCTGATCTCGAAACAATGCCACTCCATAGCCATTTACCGAGGCCAACCAATCGCTGCTGATTTCGTTTATGGGCTTCATAATTTGTTGAACTTGCTCTAGCGAATATTGAGTAGAAAGCAAATGTTGAGCTTCGCGTTTTATTTTTCGCCATCGAAAATCTAAGACATTTGGATCGCCTTTTGCCAGGTAGAGCGAAACACAAGGCCCAACCTGAACTGACAAGAGTTCCTTTAAGTCTTTTTGCTTAAATTCAATCATTACGTCCCTCCTGTTGTTAAATTCAGAATAACAGGAGGGACTTGGTTCTTAAAATTGGATAAAATTTGATTGTTAATTCGCCAAAAGCGAATCTAAGAGAATTCGCTTTCGGCGTTCACTTTAGCCCGTCTGGCTTCGACATTTGTTTAGCGTTCTTAGGAACTTTGCTTTCGTCCACTGTGATCTCTATCTCAACTCGTCTATTTTGCTTTCGTCCCTGTTCAGAAGAGTTATCCGCCAGAGGAACTGAGGGACCTAGGCCCACAGTAGATACAGTTTCTGCGGGGATTCCGTTCCCGATCAGAACGCGCTTGACGGCATCGGCTCTCTTTTTAGAAAGTTCCTCATTAATCTTCATCGAACCGGTATTATCTGTATGACCTTTCACGGTCAGGACATTTTCAGGATACTTTTTCATGATTGCGGCCATTTGTTTGAGATTTTCCTGGGCCGAAGTCTTGAGGTCCGCCTTGCCTGTATCAAATAATATGTCGCTTTTAAGCTTTGTTACGAGGCCCTGATCCGTACGCTTGGTCTCGGCGATCTTAGCTAGCTCTTTGGCTTGTTTATCCATGCGATGTCCGATTGCGCCGCCGATGGCTCCTCCAAATGCGGCACCTACAGCCGCTCCGGCGGCCCGGTTTCCGGTTTGATGACCGATAATGGCACCCACTGCCGCTCCAGCAGCTACGCCTATCCCTGCGCCCATTGCTGTCTTTTTGTTTTCAGATGCACAATTAAATAAGGTTAAACTCAAAAGACACAATATCACTCGTTTCATCGACGTCTCCCTTTAGCTTTAGGTTCATGGATTTGCAGAAACTAGATTGAAGCAAGACATCTAAGCTGTCACGGCAAAGCTAAAACTCCATGATCAACGGCTAAGGTAGCCTTACCCCTCTTTCCCCAGCTGGGTTTCAATTGTCTTTGGCGAGAATTCCGCACGTCCTTCGTCCAGATTTCTCAAAATGACTCAAGCCTCGAAATGAGACGCCGATCAGGTAAGGGACAAGGGATTAAACCCACTGGCTTATGGTGAGCCGGCAAGCATCAAGGATCGATGCTTGATTCTTCAAGGAGGAGGAAAAAATGGGTTTGCGTATTAACACCAATACCGCATCTTTGAATGCCCAAAGAAATTTGATGGGCACGAAGATAGGATTGGATAGAAGCTTGGAGCGTTTGTCTTCAGGCTACCGAATTAATCGAGCCGGTGACGATGCTGCCGGTCTCGCAATTTCCGAAAACTTACGAGCGCAGATACGAGGTTTAAAGCAAGCCTCGCGTAACGCCCAAGATGGCGTCTCGCTCGTACAAGTGGCTGAAGGAGCCCTCAACGAAATCAGTTCTATATTGATTCGTTTGAGAGAACTCTCCGTTCAGGCAGCCAGTGACACGATCGGACCGGTCGAGCGACAATTCCTTAACGTGGAATATGATCAGCTCGTCTCCGAAATTGATCGTATCGCTGATGGTACCGAATTTAACGGTACACAGCTGCTCAGCGGAACAGGATCTATTCTCGACTTCCAAGTGGGAACGAGAAATGATCCAAATATCGACCGACTCAGCTTTGACGCTTCCAAAGCCGATGCCAACTCGGCCGCTTTGGGCGTAAACCTGACGGCTGTGGCCGATAAGGCGTCAGCGCAAAACGCGCTCTCTGCCATCGACCAAGCAATCGTCAGCGTTTCCGCAATGCGCGCTGATTTCGGTGCGATTCAGAACCGCTTGCAATCAACAATCAGTAACTTGGCTGTATCGATGGAAAATATGTCTGCCGCAAATAGCCGTATCCGTGACGTAGACGTCGCAGAAGAAACGGCGGAATTGACTAGAAATAACATTCTGCTCAATGCCGGCACATCTGTTCTCGCGCAAGCGAATCAGACCTCGCAAACAGCGCTAACGCTCTTGAATCGTACCTTCTCTTAATCGGGAACTCTCTTAACTGAGAGTCCCCCTTTTTAAGGGAGCCTGGTTCAGGTCTTTAGCTCACCAGATACGAGAGTGATCAGGATGATCGCGTCTCGACCACCCCGAGTGGACTCGGTGGTGCTGAATAGATAATACTTGTTTCCTGCGAAATATTTAATTCGTGGGCGAAGGGCCAATGAGCCTTTCGCCCTCGACCTCAATCAACTGACTCTGATCTATCAGTATAATTCAGACCGCCCGCCATGATTTAGACAGACGTCTAAAGATAAATTCCCTGGTAACCCATTGGTACTTATTCCCAATTTTAACCTTGTCTCATTTCGATACAGTTCTTGATCAGCTTTTTGTCAGCTTGAAAACGTTATACTGCCACCATACTGGGCATAGGAGTTGAATACTAACCTAAAGAGGGACCTAATATCTAAGGGGATTGAAATGAAAATAGGATGGAGACTTTCTCTCACTGCGGGTGCATTCGCATTAACTGTTGGATTTCAAAACTGTGAAGAAGCTATCCCCTCGAGTGTCGTCTCGAGCAATTCTCAACAAGACGGTTCAAGCATTTCTCCAGACCCAACGCCTTCAAGACTTCCCCTTAAAGCTGAATTCTATAGTCTGGTAAACGGCGTTAAGAGTAGCACCATGTATATCGATGAAGTCATTCACGGAGAAATCTCAGGTGCGAATAAGGACACACTTTATGGCTGTTCGACATTAACTGAACGTGCCAGCGAATGTGACAATCTCTCGATTTGGAGTAAAATACCCAATAACGAATGGGCATGGGACAATGCTCGAAACGTCGCCGTTCTCAGCATGAAACTGGATTGGTTAATTCCTCCGGATAAAGAGGTGGTATCCTTTTATGAAGATCGATCCACCGGCCAAAAAATTGTAGTCTATATGACTTTAAAGTCCCGGCCCGTTACTCAGCCTATATGTTCTTATAAAGCATTTGTGATCGGCCCCTGCCCTCTACCCATTGAAATCTCTCAAGCCCAATGTACAAGTGGAAATGTGGGCAATCAGATTATAGCTGGTGCGGATTCTTGCAAAGCTACTTATACATGCTCATGTAATTAGGAGCGCATGTTGGTGAATTGAACGGGAATGCCGAGCTTAGATCCTTTCACCATAGCAATACATTCCTGTAAAGTATCGATGCTCTTACTGGTCACGCGAATTCGGTCATCTTGAATTTGCGCTTGGACTTTGAGATTTGAATCTTTGATGAGCTTCACGATCTCTTTGGCTTTTTCTTTTTCAATCCCTTGAACCAACTTCACTGGGATTTTCCACATCTGCCCCCCCTCGGGTTCGGCCTCGCTAAAAGTTAACGCGCGAATATCCACGCCTCGAGAATGCAGTCGCTTTAGCAGTATGTCTTTCATAGCTCCAAGCTTGTAGTCGTCCTCAGCATGAATGGTCATCGCGTTGCGGTCCCAGTCGATGGCGGCTTTACTTCCCTTAAAATCATAACGACCACCGATTTCTTTTTTGGCCTGGTTTACGGCGTTATCGACTTCCTGAATATCCAACTCTGAAACGATATCAAATGACGGCATTGACCTGTCTCCTCAGTGGGCTAGAAATCCCACTCCTGAGGTCCGCTGTCAACGGCGGGGCTCAATGTGGATTTATCCCTTAACTTCAGGCAGTTGGAAGGGGGTGGCGGCCCGAACAGATTCCATAAACATGAATCCGCTATAAGGACGGTCGAAATCGGCGGCCTCAAAGATGAGACTAAAGATCTCATCCGCAGTCTTTTCTGAAACCAAGACAGAAAGCATTTCCTTTTCAAACTGGTTGGGGATGCCCTTTCGTCCAACAGGGTCACCAATTGCTGCGCCTCGCGCATGGTGCATGTTTCCTGTTTCAATGCCCTTTTCTTTTAACAATTTGAGAATCCGATCGGCACCCCCGCGGTAGAGGATGCAAGTGATCAGTTTAAATTTTCCATTCCACTTAGGCATTTGCTTCCCGCTTTTTTGCTCGCTCTATGCGATCCAAGACTTCTTTGGGGATATATGTGGCGGCCTTGTCCAGTTCTGTCATATACATAAAGCCCATGCCCGGAGTATCCAATCGACCCGCTAGGTACATCTGCTCAAAAATGCGGTCTGCTTGGTCACTGGCCACGACTACATTAATCACTTCTTTTTCTACATCTACCGCAACACCCAACAGACCCAGCTTTTCTCTGACTCCCGTTCCTCGAGCGAAATAAACCGTAGCCCCTTGGGCGCCCACTTCCTGAGCTGCCCGAATAATTTCATCGGCCAATCCCCGCTGCACAATGCAAGTGATCAGAGTTACATCTGTCAAAACGGTCATTCGCCTCTGGCTCATGACTTTACTCCTTTTCCATTGATCCCATATTCCGCCATATTTCGCTTCTTTATTCGATACTGGATAAACAGTCCGGTCGATAGAACAGACAGAATCGGAAATAAAGAAGCCGCAGCCAAAATTCCAAATCCATCGGCGGCTCCCAAAGCATTACCGAAACCAAGTCCCATCGCTAAAACAAGAGGCACGGTCACCGGACCTGTGGTCACTCCCGCGCTATCCCAAGCCACGTTGACAAACTCTTCAGTCGATAAATACGTGAGCACCAAGGCCACGGCATATCCCGGAACTAAAATGAACGCGAGTGGCAGTGAGAATATGATTTTTGAAACGCCGACGGCAATGCCAACCCCTACTCCAAAAGACACAGCATACATCAATAGTGATTTCTTAAAGGCTCCGTTGGTCAAATTCTCCACAGTAAGCCCGAGTGCATTCAGAGCAGGCTCTGCCAAAGTCGCACCAAAACCTAGAAAGAAGGCAAATAGAATCGCCACCACAAGCCCAGCTCCATAAGAGTACAGGGGCGAATCGACCATTGCGGGGATGTTGGCAAAGGCGCCAGGAACAAGCCCGCCCGCCTGGTCGCCAAGCTTTGCCAAACCGTAGGTCAACCCAAGGTTGAATACAATCATGCCTAAAACAGAGAGCACAATTCCGTAACGAATAATTCCGGGATTGCTCACTTTTTCTTTGAGGAGCAGTTTGAGAACAAGAATTAAAAAGATCACCAGAGGAATGATCGCGCGAAGCCCCATAGTGATCTCAAGCCCAGGTGTCGTATCAAACCAGGTGGCCGCGGCTTGGGAGGCGGCGGCGACTTGGCCAGTGCCAACCCCAAACACATCAAGGCCTATTCCCAACACAAGAACTCCAAGGATCGGAAATACCGAAGCCAAAGTGACGATTCCAAAACCCGAGAGTGTCGTACTTCCCGAACCCACTGCTGCCGCAACGCCGATTCCAAGAGAGAGGACCAATGGCACTGTCACTGGCCCCGTGGTCACTCCCCCGCAATCCCAGGCCAGACCAACAATTTGAGAAAGCATGGGGTGAAAATGGGCAAAGGTTGTAAGCAAAAGTGTTGGAATCAAACTGAAGTAAATTAATGGTTTGAGACTCCAATCGCGAATAAATCGTAAAGTTCCTAAAACTGCGGCTATACCAACACCAAGTCCCACCACCAACACCAGAGCCCAAGATTGATCATTCAATAGTGCAAAGAGCAGGGGCGCTTTATCTTGATTTACAATTGACCCTGCCGCCTGCAATGCACCAATCGCCGGTTCCGCAAAGGTCACTCCAATTCCAAGGGCAAACGCGACTCCAAGTACCACCGTTAGCACCGCTTTACGAGGTAGCGTGTTACCAATGATCTCCCCAAAAGGCATGAGACCCAATTTCAGGCCTTCCATAAATAACATCAGTCCTAAGATCACGGCGAAGAGTCCTGCTCCTATGACCGAGGCATCACTGACCGAGCGGTTAAGCACTAACCACTGAAATACACCCATATAGATAGCTAAGGGCGCAACCGCTTTAACCTGCTCCGAAAAGCGTACCGAGAGGTAGGGAGAGAGAAGTCGATAAATATCCATCGGTCGAAGCTTTAATCGCTCAGGACCCTTCGAAGATTTCTTCTCCGTGACCTTTGGGGCCAGGTCTTGATAACTGACTTCCACATGTTGGGCAGCGACTTCACGAAGATAGTCACCAAAGCGAACTTTGAGATCGGACACGTTTTACTCTCCAGGATTTAATACTCATTATTTAATTGCCTGAGGATAAGATCACGCCCTTTCAGACTCAGCATGAAGGCCGCGCGGCGCGGGCGCATCGTCAACATCTCGAGCGGCGCGGGCCTCGGCGTCAGCAAGACCGGCATCCAGGCCTATGCCTCGGCCAAGGCGGGCCTGATCGGCCTGACGCGCCAGCTCTGCCACGAGCTCGGCCCGTTCGGCATCACGGTCAACAGCGTGGCGCCGGGATTCGTGCTGTCCAACCCGACGACCCGGAAGCAGTGGGAGGCCTACGGCCCCGAGGGCCAGCGCCTGCTGGTCGAAGGCATCGCGCTCAAGCACCTGGGCAGCGTCGACGACATCGTCAACGCCGTGCTGTTCCTCGCCTCCGACCAGGCCGGCTGGATATCGGGACAGACGCTCAGCGTCGACGGCGGGAAGTAGCGCTCTACCCCGTCTTCCCCGCCATCTTCGCCATCGCGCCCAGGATGTCGATCGGCACCGGGAAGACGATGGTCGAGCTGTTCTGCGTGGCGATGGCGGTGAGCGCGCCGAGGTAGCGCAGCTGCATGGCCTCCGGGCGCTGCGCCAGCACCTCGGCCGCCTCGAGCAGCTTCTGCGCCGCCTGCTGCTCGCCTTCGGCATTGATGACCTTCGCCCGGCGTTCGCGTTCGGCCTCGGCCTGACGCGCGATCACGCGGATCATGCTCTCGTTCAGGTCGACGTGCTTGATCTCGACATTGGCGACCTTGATGCCCCAGGCATCCGTCTGCTCGTCGAGGATCTGCTGGATGTCGCTGTTGAGCTTGTCGCGCTCGGCCAGCATCTGGTCGAGGTCGTGCTTGCCCAGCACCGAGCGCAGCGTCGTCTGCGCCAGCTGGCTGGTGGCGAGCCCGAAGTTCTCGACCTGGATGATCGCGCGCTCTGCGTCGACGACGCGGAAGTAGATCACGGCATTGACCTTCACCGACACGTTGTCGCGCGAGATCACGTCCTGGGCCGGCACGTCCAGCACCATCGTGCGCAGGTCGACGCGCACCATCTGCTGCACCAGCGGAACCAGGATGATGAGCCCGGGCCCCTTGACCCCGGTGAAGCGGCCGAGCGTGAACACGACGCCGCGCTCGTACTCGCGCAGTATCTTGACCGCGGTGGCGATGAACGCGGCGATCAGGACGACGATCGGCAGGATGAAGGCGAGCTGGTTGA
>JAPKGD010000074.1 GCA_026648125.1 Bdellovibrionales bacterium
CCTCGAGTGCCTAACCGCAAGCGACAAAATGTCCTTCAGTCCCTGAAAATAATTCAAAAACCCTAGTCCTGTCGCAACCTTAGCCAATTTGGCACCAGCGACCCGCAACACTTCAAAAGGCGTGCCGACTTGACGTCTCCCAAATCAAACACATCGTTAAGTTTGTA
This sequence comes from Bdellovibrionales bacterium, assembly GCA_026648125.1. Taxonomy (GTDB): domain Bacteria; phylum Bdellovibrionota; class Bdellovibrionia; order Bdellovibrionales; family UBA1609; genus JAIBAM01. The sequence continues at coordinate 168 of JAPKGD010000074.1, forward strand.
AGAAGCAACTCGAACAAAACAAAGCAGGAGGTACATATGGGAAACCTAACAGCACGACGACCTCAGCAGTCGATCTGGGACTTTATGAGTGAAATGGAACGAGTGTTCGACGACACCTGGGCCCCAGCACGGGCCACTTCAACCTTGGCCACAGAATCGTTCGTACCAAGAGTTGATGTGCGCGAAGGAAAGGACCATTACTTGATCGCAGCTGACTTGCCCGGACTAAATCGCAACCAGATTAAGGTGGAATGCCATCAAGGTCGGCTCAGCATCAGTGGTGAAAGAAGCAAAGAAGTCAAAGCGGACAACGAGCAGTGGCACCGGGTGGAGAGAACTTTTGGACGTTTTGAAAGAACCTTTCAGCTTCCCGTCGACGTAAAAGAAGAGCAAATCCAAGCTCGCTTTGAAGATGGAGTCCTTGAGGTGTTTGTGCCGAAGGCTCAGGCCGCACAAGCTCGCACCATCTCTATCGAAGGCGAGAAGAAGGGTCTTTTCTCCAAATAGCTCGGCAAAGAAGAAAAGGGCGAGCACTAAGTCTTTGACAGTCCACTGCACCTCTCCTGAAATGGAATTCAGGGCGGGTGCGAGTGGGCGTTTTGATTCATTCTATTTTTAGTTTCGTTCTCTCTCTTTCGACTTTGGCAGAAGCGGAACCGTGGCGTGAAGACTATGGCTCGGGAGGCACAGAAGTGCTGCCCTTGGGCGACCACGATTACGACTGGCTTTATCAGATTCTATTTCCCGCCGAATTAAGACAGGACCTTCCAAACGAGAGTTTTAAGAGTTTTCGAGTTCACTTGCGCGATACCGATGATTATTTTCCAGACCCGTCAATGATTCAGAAAAATCAACTGCGCGAGATCTCACGTGTGCGAGGAAAGATCACCTACGTTGGTATTTTTCCAAAGTCCTATCGGTATGATGTGCTCACCTCCGAAAATCACAACAAAACTCTTTTCGTAAAGGTGCACCTTAAGAATGCGACCGCTCAAGACCTTCGCGACTTCGCACAAAAAATCGCCGCGGCTCAAGATCTTTGGAACTCAAGCCGAGTGTCATTTGATTTTCCCTATCGATTTCGCTTTGAGCTGAGCGAAGAGAGCCAAGCTCATTACTCGGTAGAAGTTCTAGATAAGACCAGAGGCCCCTATGACCAATATTGGGGGCGCAATTGGAACAGTTTTGTAGTGGCCCATGAACTCGGTCATATGCTTGGCCTAGGGGACGAATACAAAACTTTGAGTGGAGAGATCGACTGCCTCAAGAATTCATTGATGTGTGCATCATGGTCTGGGGAGCTCATGCCGCACCATCATTATTTTATTCTTCGACGCTTGGTCGCAAGACCTTCATCATCTGAGAATTGAGTCATCGTTGCCAAAGAAACTTGCGGCTATTTTTTGGTTTCAAGAGAATAGAGCGCACGAAGAGCTTCAACATCAACGGGCTGAATCTCAGAGATATTTCCTTCGGCCATAATACTCTGTGCGCCCTTTTCACTGGGATGATCGAGGCCTAAAATATGACCAATCTCGTGGGTCAGAATCGTCTTGACCAAACGATTGGTTTCACTCTCTGGCATCACTCTCCCATTGATGGCTTCAACTTTGCGTAGCTCCTGAGCAAAAACAAAGACATCCGCATCAATGAAGCCCGTACCATGGGGTCCTAGAAGAGGGTGAGTTTGCCCGCCCTTGATCATACTATTTGAAGCCTCTCTGACAAAGTTATCTACCCAATAGATACAGTGGTGATTCAAATCCGAAAACGGAGGGAAGTCTTTTGTAAACACCTTGGGTTTTAATTTCAGTCGATTCTCCAAGACCTTTTGCCAATCAGCCACCGCTTGAATTCCCAGTTGCAAATGAAATTGCGAAGGAAATCCACAAAATCCTATTTCAAGACTCTGTCTTTGCCATCGACCTTCTTCTTGAAAGATCCAAGGGAAACGATTTTGCCCTCGATTCAGAGGGAAGACTCTTGAAGGTTCTCGCGAAATATAAATGACATTTAAATTCCGGTCCTCAATACCCGAAATTAAAAGGCTCACCATTGGATAATCTTTGTGACGGCTGACATGCAATAGTTCGCTGGGAATTCCATTGTGCTGGACAAGATTCAAACCGCCTTGAGTTGAAACCTCAAAAGCCAGATCGAGACCCATCGCCTTATCTAGCAAATGAAGGCGACCAATTCGATCCTGCTCAATTTGAATTGGACTGTGCCACCGCAAGACAGGTTTCCGCTTGTTGGGATCCTGAGCTGTATACTGATCCTGGAGCTCTTTAAGGGTTGAGCGGCGGGCGATACGGATGTCCACCTGAACCCAGGCCCCTTTTAGTGCCATAAGCTCCAACACTGTAAAGCGGCCATCAAGAAGTGTATTGGACAGCAATGTCTGAGGGTCCCCATGCTCAAGCCAGATTTGAGCTGACTCCGGCCGCGACTTGTCACTGCAACCCGCTAAAAATAGGCCAAAAAGTAAAAAAATAAGGGTGACGGACCTCATCCCTCACCCTCCATCCAAATATCGTGCCCTAAAAAGGGCCTTACCAGCTATTAGGCGGCTTTAGAGTCTTGTGAGCTGAGTAACCCTAGCTCCACCCATTTGCGCTTGGCTATAGGCCAAATGGTCTCTTTCATGGCTAGTTCCTGAGGAGTCATGCGAATCTTGGGCATGCCTTCGCTTTGAAAGCATTCCATAAACTGAGAGTCTCCACCGGATTTGACCATTTTCATTAATAAGCGAAAATGACCGTCTGTCATTTCACCGCCAACCATCATTTTGCGTAGAGGACCCTCTGGTGTGTCCTTGAGAAAGTTAAAGACGCTCATAATGTCGCTGTCCTGATACATTGTCCCTCCCTTTTATCCTATTGCATCTCCTAGACTATCGGCTGGCTTGAGGAGCCTCTAAAATGACTTTTATTCTCAATTTGAGACAGGGGCAGAATAGCTATCTCTATTGGAGAAGAGACTTGGCCTTTTCTGGGGTTGGTCGATTCATAAGAATACCCAACAAACTCACCGCAAAGAGGGGAATAACGCGTTTAAAGGGGCTCCCCATGCTCATCATGAGATAACCCATAATCGCGATACCCTCGAGCACAGCCCATCGGACAACAAAGGCTGGCGTGACCAACTTCATCAAAGTACCAACGTCCCGAATCGGCTCTTTAAGAATCTTCATCTGAGAGCGGGCAATGAGTTTTGGAATAAACCAAGCTGTAGCAGTCATGACCAAGGCTGCAAAGGTCAGTGTTTGCTCCAGGCTGCCCAAGGATCGCGGGTCACGCTCAATAGCAAAGACGCCCATTGCCGCCAAAATCACAGGGACAACCAGCTGCGCCGCCCAAATCATAAATAGAGTCAGTTGCGCAGGATCTCGTTTGTTAACCCGATTATTTCCGAAATTAGCGTCCACCCTTAAATTTAATCATAATTTGAAAATTTTTGTAAAGGGCGAGTTGGCCTTGCCATTGGCACCATGTGCCACCAGAGTCGGCATAATAATAAATTTAAAGGGGATCCAATGCAAAAATTCTTTAAGAAGCGAGCTGTGCTTGCCACAATCGCATTAATCACTGGCGTCGCTACTGCGGCTACGCTGTCCGTATCCGAAGTTAATACAAAGGTAAAAGAACTGCTGGCGCCATTTCAAAGCGAGAGCACTCAAGTTCAGGTTGAATTTGGAGATCTGAGATTGGCGACCTTTGGCACCCGCGCCTTTCAGGTCAGTGGACAGCTGAAGAAATTGGGAAAGTGGAACACTTTAGAATTGTCCGTCCCAGAAGTTCGCTACCGCAATACCGGCCGAGGCTCTCCACGTGGAGCAGCTAAGTTCAACCTGAAATTGGACCTCGTGCGAGCCTTGGGTCAACCCGCATTGGACAGCCTTGCTAATGAAGCAGAAGATATCGTCGTTTCATTCGCAAAAGATATGTCGGCAGAGCTTGGGGATGCCGTTTCAATTTCTGCAAAAGTTGATGAGCTGCTGCGCGACGAGAGTGGGCATGTGATCTCGCTACGTATGCATGTAGAGGCAGATATTGATGTTAAGAAGCTACCTGAGGGCGTATCTTCGCGTGACATTCCTCTCCTCTGGGGCCGAATTGATGCAAAAATCACTCGAACCGAGGCTGAGCTGACTGCCATGCTTGACCTCAACCGTGAATACCGAGGTTTTGACTCGGACGAGACCGGAATACGCGAATGGATCGAAGGGCTCTTGGGACAAAACCCGACCGTCTACGAGGACCTTACAAGATTTGTTGCCATCGTTGATTCTCTCGCTGAAACTTTAGTCAACTTGAACGGGCAAAACGATTAGAGATTGATAAGAACAAGAGGGCTCATCGTGAATGGCAAACACCTTTTTTTGATTTTACTTGTTGGTAGCCTCACCTCGTGCGCGAGTTATTTTAAGCGCAAGGAGTGCGAGAAGACCAACTGGCATGATCATGGATACCGTGTGGCCATGAGCGGAAAGCGTCTCGACGCGGATGACTTTATTAAAGAGTGTCAAAAAGTTGAGGCTCAGTTTAGCTTTCAAGAGGCCGATCTCGGCTTTAAGGAAGGAATGAGTAAATACTGTAGCCTCGACGGCGTCTTCGAATCTGGCCGTGCCGGCAAGCCATTCAATTTTCAGATGTGTGACGGCTTACCCATGAAGGCCATGAAAAGCCGATTTCTTGAGGGCACTCGGATCTATTGCCGCGTAGAAAACGGATACCCTGTGGGCGCAATGGGTGCGACCTATGAGAACGTCTGTCCGAAGGATATGGAGAGTGACTTTTTAAAAGAGTATCGCCGCGGCCGAAAGACGTATTTAACGACTGTGATAGCAGAAAAGGAAAAAGAACTGACTTACCTCGAACGAGACATCGGTTCGCGGCGGCACGAGGCAGACCGGGTGAGTTGGGAGCTTGAGCGATTAGAAAGAAATGTTCGCAGACTTGAGGATGACTTAGCAAACGATCAAAAGAAAGACGAGAATCCAAACCTACGCTCCCTTCGCTCAAGAAGAGATCGGCTCTCTGAGGACCAACGTCGCCTGCGTCAAGAGTCCAACCGTGATGAGACGCGTATACGAAGAATAAGAGACGAAATTCAAAAAATGCGAATTGAACTTGGTGCGCTTTAATTAGCGAGCTTTCGTGAGTTCTTTAAGAGCCTTATTACGCTCCTCGAGCGCTTTTTTTGCGGCTTCCATGGTCTTGGCCATATCTCCCAAAGACTCTGGAGAATAGGCTGCAAATGGATTTTCAGAAACTTTCTGCAAAAGACTTTCCGCTTTCTGTGAATCTGCTCGATTCATACCGCCGGTTTGACGGCCTCGACTTGCCGCCAAATCTTGACCGGCCTTTTGACTCAGATCTGAATCCGGCACGGCAAACCGACCTGAGTCACGAAAGAAGACTCGAGTTCCATCGACTGTGTAGGTGGCATCTGCTCGCTCAAGGACCCATTTGCTATGGATCAGCACGTATCTCTGGCCTTTCCAAAGCATAGACTTACCTGACGAAGAGTAGACCGGCTCATCGCTATGAACAGAACCAGGCTCAACCCCAAGAGCGGCGCCGGCAACAGCATTGATTTGCTCCCTTGAGGCTCCCGCTTTCATCCCAAACTTCTGTGCAAACTCAAAGGCTTTACCCTGAAGACCTTCCATCCGGGAGCCATTCAAACCTGTCTGCTCGCCCAATTTCCCCATAACACCAAGAGGGGACAAGTTGGTAAAAATGGTGAGGATACTTAGCCCCATGGACAACCAAAAAAACTGTCGGATTCGCTTCATCAAATGCATATATCTATTTCGGCATAGCCTGGACCCTATTTAAGGATGTTCCAATCAATCTCTCATTTTAAGACAAACTGAGTCGTCTCATTGACTCAAAGAAGGAACCGCTTGCAACTCCTACGGGCATGGGCTACCTCGGGGACCATGATAAAACTCGCACTTTTAGTTCTGACATTCAGTACTCTCACAGCTGCCGCCATGACCTGGATTTCGCCAAAGCTCCTTGAGTGGTATGCTTCCCCGCCCGTCCCGATTGGGGTAACGTGTGATCCCGCTGTCAGTTGGGCTCTGAGTAAGCTCGTGATGTTTCAGTCCATCGGTTGGGGTGTTGGTGCCGCCTTGGGCGTCGCGTTTTTCCTTTGGATTCGTGCGAGTAAGGACAAATCTCCCTCGCCTTCCCCGTCCCAAAGTTGAACCGATTCTTTACATTAGGGAACAATATTCAATTTGAATTTGCTCTAGTGCCGCTTTTGGGCTCGCCTGAGCAGATTTTTCAGGCGCGCTCTTTGCTATTGAGTTTTCCCGGTTGGTAAAAGGGGTTGTTTGGTGATGGGTCAATTCCGATGGTGTATTTTGGCTGGTTATCTTTTAGCCAGTGTCGCGCAAGCCGAGCCGGTGGACGCAGGCAATTTGTTTGTTCAATTTGATCAAATGCAGGTGGAGAGTCAGTTTGAGCGCGACACCCGCATCGGGGCATTTCGCCATACCGCTGAAATCATTAGTATGAAGCTGACAATGAGAGGAGACGGAAAAATCTCCTCCCCTAAAATGTCCAAAGATCAGCGATTGGTGCTGGAGCCTAGCGGACTCAACATCGCGATTCGCCGCCGGGGCGAGGCCGCTGAAATCCAGTTCTACACCGTCTTGGTTGACCCCAAAAAGGGAATTGCACTGCCCGTCGTAGAGCGCCGAAAAATTAAGCTCACCCAAGGCACTTGGGAACAATACGAAGCAGGAAAGACAATTGTAGCGGAAGTTGACGAGCCCGGGGAGCTTGAAGAAATCGCGCTCTCTCAAAGAATAGTTGCTGAAGATTACTTTCAACTGTGGGTCCTCCCAAGTATTGAATGGAAAGGGGCTAAATCTGGAGAGCCAGAAATTAATGTCGGTAAGGTCTACCCTCGCCTGATTCGTATGAATAAGGATCACGTTTCAATCACCATGTCTGCTGACGTTGTCCAGACGAAGGCAAAAATCCAAATCCCCGACCCATCAGAAGAACTTTTAAAGGGTGGACGCCGGCTCTAATTGAAGGGACGGCAGTTACCTACGGGCTGGTCACGAAACTCTACTTTTCCACTTGGAAGGATGCAGCGGAATATCCGGCCGGGAGCACTGGCCCGCCGAGCTGTACCTGCCGGGGCCGATGGTGGACCGCACCAACTGGGACCAGTGGGAGGCGCAGGGGAGCCGGGACTGGCGCGCCCGCGCCAACGAGGTGATCGACGAGACGCTGGCGGCGTACGAGGTCGCGCCCCTGCCGGCGGCGGATCATGCGGAGATCCGCGCGATGTTCGCGAAGACGGCGCTGGAGCCGGGCCTCGTGCTGCCGGAGCTGGGGGAGTAGCCGATGGCGATCGACTGGGCGCTGATGAACCA
>JAPKGD010000075.1 GCA_026648125.1 Bdellovibrionales bacterium
CAAATTGTTCGCGGTCGCTGAGCCAACTAAAATCATCACAATCACCAGTCCCAAAAATGCAAACCCATGACGTGTTGGAAGAATGAAAATTCTCGTCAATTCATATTGGCCCATGGACATAGAAATCACTCCACTGGGACGGACGACAGAACCTGACTGGCCAGCTCGTTTCCTCTTTGACTGCCACCTTTTTGCCCCGGACGAAGTCGGTGAGCCATAACTGCGGGCCCAACCGCTTGAATGTCATCCGGCAAGACAATTTGACGTTGCTGCAAAAAGGCCCAAGCTCGTGCGGCCCGCAGCCACGCAAGTCCCGCGCGAGGAGACAGCCCTTGCATTTCGTGTGGCCGCGACCGCGTGTAATCGAGAAGATCTTGTAAATATCGAACTAAGTTTCCACTCACATGAACTTTGCCCACTTGAGCCTGCCATTCTTGGAGCTGCTCTGGATTGAGCGCCGCAGCGAGAGAGTTCAATAGCACTTCACGACGCTCTCCTTTGAGCAACTCCGTCTCTGCCTGTCGATTTGGAAAACCCATTTCAATGCGAAGTAAAAATCGATCGAGCTGAGACTCCGGCAGAGGATAAGTTCCCATTTGTTCCGAAGGATTTTGAGTTGCCACAACAAAAAATGGCTTGGGCAGTTCGTGGGTAATTCCATCAACCGTAACTCGACGCTCTTCCATAGCCTGCAACAGGGCACTCTGAGTCTTCGGCGTGGCCCGATTTAATTCATCTGCAATTACGATTTGCCCAAAAATGGGCCCGGGATGAAAAACAAAGCGTTGCGACTTCGCATCAAACACCGACGTTCCAACAATATCTGCTGGCAAAAGATCATTGGTGAATTGAATTCGGGTCGGTCGAAGTCCCAAAAGAGCAGCAAATGTTTTAACAAGAGTTGTTTTACCGACTCCAGGCAGGTCTTCAATGAGCACATGTCCATCGGCAAGAAGCGCACAAAGAGCGAGCCGGAGCTGGTGAGTCTTGCCCAGAATAACCGATTCCGCCTGCTGAAAAAACTCATCGATCTGCCCATCAGACAGTCCAGAAATTTTGCTCGCCGTCTTTAACCAATTCATCATTTCGCTCCTTGGTCGCAAGCTACTCATCGGAAATTCCTGATGAAAGTTTCATTTTTCTCAGCCGAACTGGACCCCCCTTAACCTTGACCTCAGAGAGGAACGCCGATGTACTTAGAACAATGGCGAAGTCGAAAAAGAAATCCAAATCAGCGCCGTCTCCCTCGCAAAAGACGGCTTCCGATACAGCCGTCTTACCCCCAGAGCCTCAACCTTGGTCGAGAGTGGATTATTTATGGCTATCTCTAAGTCTAGCCCTGACGGCTGTGGTTTATCTCTACACCATGTGGCCAGATGTGGCAGGGGGAGACAGTGGCGAGTTGACCACCGTGGCCTACACTTTAGGGGTTGTGCACCCGCCAGGATATCCGCTCTACACAATGTTAGCGCATCTCTTTACCTATCTGCCGCTTGGAACGGTCGGATGGAGAGTCAATTTATTTTCCTGTGTGTTAAGTTTGGGAGCCCAAGCGTTCCTCTTTTTAACGATACGTCGACTTTTCAAACAGTCCTGGCTGGCCTTTGCGATGGCTACACTTTTAGCTTTTTCTCCGCTCATTTGGCGCTATGCAATTCTTGCTGAGGTTTTTGCATTAAATAATCTATTCGTTGGGGCTCTCGTTTATGGAATGGTTCGAACTATTCAAAATGATTCGCCCAAGAACCTCTATGGCTTGGCGCTGCTCTATGGATTGGGATTGAGCAATCACCACACTCTTCTTTTTGTGGGCGGCCCAATTGGACTTTATCTCCTCTGGCACTTTCGCTCACAAATGGCTCGGCCGCTACCCATTCTTGCTCTCACGGCTCTTGTCTTCATTGGCATGACCCCTTATGCCTATTTATACTGGGCGTCCGCGCAAGCACCACTGGTTTCTTGGGGAGATATCACCAGCTGGAAAGGCTTTCTCACTCACTTTCTACGCAAAGAATACGGAACGTTTCAACTCGCCACCGAAGGATCTCAAAGATTTCAGCTCTTTCATGGCCTTTGGTATTTCTTCCTCAATTTTGGCCAAGTGGTCGGTTATGTGGGGCTTCTCCCATTTGTTTTTGCTCTGCGCGAATTATGGAAGGCCCCTCGTCGAGAACGAGCCGTTCTGGGGCAAGTTTGGATCGTCCTTCCTTTGCTCTATTTGATCATCTTTCATTGGCTTGCCAATCTTCCATTTGTGGACGGAGCTGCGCTTTACCGCGATATCGTGAGTCGATTTTGGCTCATGCCGAATTGGCTTTTTATGGTGGTCTTTGCCTATGGTTGCTCAGTGGCCCTCGAAAAAGTCTCACCATCGCAGCGCCAGGCTCTCAAAATTCTCCTCCTCGTCTCTCCGCTCATTGCCCTTGCTGTCCATTTTAAGAACGAAAATCATCGGGACAACACCACCTTTGTGGATTTTGGCCGACATCTGCTTGAAAAGCTCCCGCCCAATTCTCTCTACTTTACTCTCGGTGACATCAACACCAATTCAGTTCGCTACCTTCAAGCCTGTGAAGGTTTTCGCACCGACGTGAAGGTTCTTGACCGCTCGCTGATGTCTTATCCATGGACAAAACGCATCGCTGCGAAGCACTTTCCCGATGTCATTCTTCCAGGCGTGGCCTACCATCCGACCCAGCCGGGATTTTATGACTTTAAAAAGCTCTTCGATGCCAACTATTCAAGGCAGCAAATATTTATGACGATGATTAAGACCAAAAATTCCAACGAAGCTCTGGATAAGGCCTGGGAGTCGAGCTACATGCTTGTCCCCTATGGTCTTAGCTTTAAAGTCGTAAACAGAAATAAGGACTTTGAGATCGAACGTTACATCGCTGATAGCGCGAAATTCCTAATTGATCCACTTACAGCGATGCCGAAGCCTCCCCTTCCTGACTCCTGGGACGCCGTCATTCTCGCCAACTATTGGTTGGCCCACCATGTTCGGGCCGCTGAGATTCTTAAGTATGCTCTCAAGACACAGGATAAAAAATATTTTCAGGAAGCGGAGCGCCTTCTTGAAGAATTGGTAATCCGAAACCCCAACCCTCCCGCCGACTATTTTAAGAATCTAGGAATTTCTCACCAGCACTTAACCCGGTTGACCGAAGGCGAAGAGCGTCGCCATCATGAAGTTCGCATGCTCGAGGTCTGGGAAATTTATATTGGTAAGACAGATCGACGCGACAAAACTTACGAAGATATTCGATCCGTCCTCAAAGCCTATGGGCGCCTCAAGTAATCGACCCATGTCTCAAATTGAAACGCCCAGACTCCATCCTTTTCATTTTAAACATATGCTCACCTTAAAATAGCTATTTTGAGACAACTAGGTCATTCTGAAATCAGTCGTGGGAGACAGCGTGAATCAGCTGTTTTTAATTTTTAAATTCGCCTTTCAATTTCTTGGCTGGCTGACGATTCTTTACATTGCTGATGATTTCACGTTCTCTGAGGCCGCTGCATTCTTGTTATTGATATTCTTTCTAACCTTTTCTGTCGCCATCACCCTGGCAATCCTAGAAAGGCGCTCGCCCTTAAATCCAAGATTTGTGACAAGTCTTGCTCTCGATAGCGCTTTTTGGCTCGCCCACACAGTTCCTCTTATAATGTCTCTTGTTGGCTTGAACTCTCTATTTACGACCTTCCTTTGGCGGACGATCGAACTCCTTCAATTTGACATGATTTCTTTCCACGGGGTCGGTATTTGGATTCACTTCATATTTATTTGCGCGCTCATTTACTTAAAGGCATTTCACCATCTCCTTGCGGCCTCGCTCATTCCATCCCGTCACAGTGACAGTGAACTCGTTCGGGCCGCTAAAAAGCAACTCCCAAGAGGCACGAACCTTGAAATCTACTCCGTTGAATCTTCACTTCCCTGGCTCAATCGACCCTGGCACTTTTCGGGAGCCCGGCCTCAGTCATCAAGAATGACATTGTTCATTCCGTCTCAGCTTCTCGCAAAATTTAGTGAACAAGAATTTTCTTGTTACATACGCTACCTCAGTATTCGCTCAGCAAGTGAGAAATCTTTAAAGCTCTGGCGCCACCTTGGGTTCACCCTGATTGGAATCATTTCTTTGTCTGCATTTACTACTCTTGCGAGCGGCCACGTACCACTTAATCTCCAATTTTTAACTTGGCTGATATGGGTGGGACTCACAGTCCTTTCCATCTTAAGTGTGATTCGGTGGACGCATCGGCGAAGAGACGATCTTACTTTTGCGGTGATCAGCACCTGGAGTGCCTCAGAACGAAACCATCTTGCGATGAGTTGGTTTCATCTCATTCGCTGGATGCCCTACACGAGTTGGAGAATCATTGAGCAACAAACCCTCTTAGCCAATCGGGAACGCAACCTCAAACTACCTCTGAGTCTAGCCCACGACTTGGCACGCATTCCTTCTCCTGTAACGACAAGCCTGCTCGTAGGACTCTTATCACTTTGGGCTTCGTGGCCTTAATATCTACTCTAGAGCTTTCAGTAATTTTTGATAAATACCGCCAAAACCACCGTTGCTCATTAAAAGTATCACATCGCCTTTTTTGGCTTCGTGCTCTAAAAGTTCGATCAAATGATCCACATCTTTTCCCAAATGAGAACTCGCTCCCATTCGGCTCAAATCCTCCACGAGCTGAAGAGAAGAAAACCTCTCAGTGGGGTCTATCTTTGACTGATCAAAGGCTTCGGCCACATAAGAATGATCGGCCGAAGCTAAAGCTTTGACATAATCGGCCTGAAAAATCTTTCTTCGTGACGTGGCCGAACGAGGTTCAAAGACGGCGAGCACTCGACGACCAGGAAAGCGCTCCCGGATCGACTGTATGGTTAGCCGTACGGCCGTTGGGTGATGGGCGAAATCTTCCACCACCGCCACCCCCCTCGGCTCACCGAGAAGTTGCTGTCTTCTTTTGACCCCCTGAAAGCTCGATAGCCCACCTAGCACTTGGGCCATCGACCAACCCAAAACGTCGGCCATGACAAAAACAGATAGGGCATTCAATGTGTTGTGGTCGCCAAACAATTTGAGAGCCACATCGGCAATCTTTCGCTCACCTTTGGCTACACAAAAATGATTGCGGCCATTCAAGGCCATGCGTTCAACCGCTCGGTAATCACCGTTTTCAAGGCCATATGTGATTACTTTACACTTTGCGAGAGGCAAGAGAGATTGAATATTTTGATCTTCCCCCCACGCCACAAGCGTTCCATCTCGAGGTATCATTTCCACCAGGCGGCGAAATGAATTCATCACCGCGGAAAGGTCCTGATAAATATCGGCATGATCAAATTCTATACTCGTCAGGATCACATGCTTCGGTCGATAGTGGACGAACTTAGGCACCTTATCAAAAAAGGCCGTGTCGTACTCATCGCCTTCTATAATAAACCATGCAGAATCCCCTGGGGCGCGAAAACTTAAGCTAAAATTCTCAGGCACACCGCCAATCAAATAACCGGGCTTTAATCCACAGTTCTCTGCAACCCATGTCGCCATCGACGTGGTCGTGGTCTTTCCGTGTGTTCCCGTCACGACCAGACTTTGCCTTTGATCGATAACGAATTCTCCAAGAGCCTTAGGAAGAGACGTATAAGGAATCCCTCGCTCCAGCAGAGCAACCGCTTCTGGATTGCCCTTTGAAATCACATTCCCAACAATTACAAGATCTGGCTTTGGTTCGAGGTTTTCGGGACGATAACCTTCCATCAATTTGATATTGAGCTTTTCAAGCTGTGTCGACATCGGGGGATATACATTTTGGTCACTCCCAGAAATCTGATACCCCATGGACTTTAAAATGCCCGCAAGCGATCCCATAGCTGTTCCGCAAATTCCCATGAGGTGAATATGCGCTCCTGGCCTTAAGTTTTTAAAAATGTGATCCATTCAAACTATCCTTTCGATGATTCGACGACCCAGTTGTGAAGCTTAGGTCGCCACTGCAAAAAGGCCCGATTCTTACGAGTGGGGTTAACCCGATTACTTAAAATTATCACCACCCAATCTTTGCGTGGATCAAACCAAACTGAAGTGCCAGTGAACCCAGTATGTCCAAAACTCAATGGGGAAAAATGTTCACCGCAACTGGCACTCCCTAGAGTGGGTTTCATAAAGAGCCAGCCCCAATCACCTATTTCCCTGCGAACCTGACGTCGACAAAACCTTTCGAGCCATTTTGCTGGCATCAGACGTGCTGTCTCTCCTTTGAGATTTTTTCTTAAAGTGAGCGCCCATTGACTCACGTCCTCCACGCCCCCAAAGAGACCTGCGTGAGGGGCGATACCACCCAAAGCAAAAGTATTTTCATCGTGCACTTCGCCCTGGAGAAGTCGTTTGCGCCATTTACACCTCTCTGTGGGCGCATATTTATTCTTCGCATAACGACGTTTTTCGGTATTGAAATGCATACGCCCCATGCATTCGAGATTGAGCAGCTCCCGCCACAGAGAAGGTAGATTCGCTTGTTTTGCGCGCATCATCGCCGCAGCAAGAATAAGAAGGTCAGGGTCCGAGTAGACGGACTTCTTTGAGGCCTTTCTTTTGATATTTTGCAGTTTTCGCTCCAATTGCCCCCAGCGCCTTACGGATTTTCTTGGTCCACTGAGACTTCGATAAAAGGGAAGCCACCAGGGCATTCCCGCCGAATGGGTCAAAAGTTGCTCGATAGTGACGCGCTTATGTTTGAACTCCGGCCAGTGCTGAGCGACAAAATCGCCTGGAGACATGACGCCCTCTGCAAAGGTGCGGCCCACGGCCGTAGCGGTAAAAATCACTTTTGTTAAGGAAGCTAAATCATAAAATTCGTATTCTTCGCCCACGCGAAGATCAATTTTAAGCTTACCATTTTGATAGGCCCGTAGAGCCAAAGACGGCGTGGCCCCACGTAGGTCGTCAAGCTCTGGCATCAACTTCTTTAAAAAGGCATTCTCAAATCGGGTCATCGGTATTCCGCAGGATAGACCAAAAGTTGGGGAGATCTTCCCAGCTCGAGTTTTGCCTTAGTCAAAAAAGGAAGGGGCCTTTGGATCGGGCCATGCCCGCACGGCAGCCCAGTGAGCACAGGTATTTTAAGCTCCGCTGCAAAACGCGGTAATACGTCGTGCATGATTAAGCGGCGATCGGCGGCGTCGTTGACAAGAAGGGATCCAAAGACCACCGCCTTCGCCTTATCGAAATAGCCGGCCTGTAAAAACTGAGTCAGCATTCGATCGAGCCGGTGGGGCCGCTCACCTATGTCTTCAAAAAATACAATGTGACCTTTTGGCCCATAGGCATAAGGTGTACCCAACGAGGATTGGAGAACAGCGAGATTACCTCCCACAACTCGACTGAGAATTTGTCGTGGCTTTCGCGCTGCTGCGTTTACACTTTTGAGCCCTGAAAACTTCAATTCTCGAGCTGAACCACGAAGGAGAGACAGAACCTCCTGAGTTTCCTGGGGTCGGTGGGCCTTGCGCCCAAAACGATCGAGAAGTGGACCATGTAAAGTGGGC
>JAPKGD010000076.1 GCA_026648125.1 Bdellovibrionales bacterium
ATCAAAGACTACATCCCCGAGACAAATCACGGTCAGCTATGGCGCCGAATGAAAAAGATGATGGGGCTCAATAACCAGGCTGCGGCCGAGAAGGAATTCCAATCCCTCGCCAACTGGCTTTCCACCATCAGTCACGATGCCGAGAAATCGCTTAACGAGGCGGGCGCAGAGTTACTCACTGTTCATGCGCTCGGCCTCACAGGCGCCTTCCGCGGCTCGATGTCGAGTACCAACATCATCGAGTCCCTGATTGGTGTCGTGAAAGGAAAGGCGAAGAACGTCAAGAACTGGAATTACCATCCGACAACGAGTTCCAGGGTGAAGCGCGACAAAGCACTGCGATGGGCAGCAACCTCAATCCAAACTCACCGTCCAAAAATGCGCCGAGTGTATGGCGGAAAGGAGCAGATGAATGTTCTTGTAAACAAATTGAATATGATTGACTCGATGAAGATCCCGGCTTAACTAAACCAGAGCCCGATCAAACCCTAACGAAGTATCGGGACAAGTCCAGGCCGGAGCCGGCGAGTTTTCAAAAATGGATGTGGCTGTTCGTGAAGCGGCGATAGAGTATTTTGAACGAAAATTCGAAGACGGCCGTGTACCCAAATTTGAATACGACGACATTTGGGGGCTTGAGCTAACTGATAATGTTTCTGACGAATGTCTTGTAACAGTTGCTGGAATGATTCAAGTTCCAAGCCGTTACGGTTTAGCCACTTACGAATTCTGGGCCTGTGTAAACAAAGACACCAAAGACGGATACACCGCGGAGATCGTCGACGAGGAGATGGTTGGCGATTGAGCTCGAATGAGCCGATCTTATTCTCTCCGTTCCCCAAATCGATATTTTTAGCCTTTAGAAAGCACTTCCTCGAGGCGCGACATTCTCATTGGACGGGGCGTTCATTTGAACGTTGTAGTCCGCGAAAGAACATAATTAACAAACTGGGAAGGGGCCATTAAGGGCAAAAATTTGGAGCGGGTGATGGGGCTCAAACCCACGACCTTCGCCTTGGCAATCCGAGAAAGCCAAATTTCCAAGTTTTTGAAATTCCACATGTTTCTTAATTAAATCAGATATTTAGACCTCAAAACGAGTGCGACCAAATTCGACCAAAAACGACCATTTTTGACCCCTCGTAGTACATCGGTGGACTATCGGGCTCAAAATTGAATGACCTCCGGTCTGCTTTTTTTGCGGATTGCGGAGGTCCACTCCTAAGTGCCTTGCAGTGACCTTCGGAATTTTTGGCGACCCGCCCCAAGTTTCGAGATTTGCAAGGTTAACAAAGTTTGTTTCCCCTCTTCGCCTACCTGACCACCCGCCCCCTACGTGGTCAGGTGGTCAGGTAGGACGGGGAAACAAATCAAAGAAGAACAAAACTTGGGGCGGGTCTTTTTAGGAGGAACTATGCAACTAGGACTTTTCGGACAGGGGCCCCAGAGCCAGCAGATCAACCCACTTGAAAGTGGGTTGAAGCTTACATCTAGAGATCAGGACATCATCGAATTTCTTTGTGAGATGCACTTTGCATCTCTCGACGAAATTCAGAAACGGTTTTTTAAAGGCACCGGAGGTGATGACAAAGAGGGTAGAAGGCGCTGGGCGCAGCGGCGACTGACTCAGCTTAGAGAGGTTGGACTATTAAAGTCAGAAAGGAACTTTCAAGTGGGCCGAAGCTTCTATCTTCCCACTGTTAAGGGCTACTTGGTCTGTGGCCATAGAACCCATTCTTTTGCTCTACCGCGACCCGTTGGCAGTATCGATATTCGCACATTCCGGCACGACTGGCTCCTGGTGAAAATTCGAGAGGCTTTTGAGGCAGAGAGGGGAGCGACTCAATGGCTCTCAGATCGGGTGCTTATGGTGAACCCTGAGGTCACCCAGGGGCTGCCATCAGACAACATCCCAGACGCCATTTATAGCGATTCTGAGGGCAAGAGAGTGGCCTTCGAGCTTGAGCTCACACAGAAAGCTCGAACTCGATATGTGCAAAAGGTCCAGCGCTTTATCAAGTGGATCAGGGAGCGCCGAGGTCAGTTTGGGGCTGTGGATCGGGTGCACTACCTGGTTTCAAATAGTGCTGCTGAAAAGGCCTTAAGGGATCTGACTAAGATTCACCCCAACTACTTTCAAATTGAAAGCCTTGATCTAAGTCGGAAAGGGTGTGGCGCATGAGACAGAAGGAAGGGGTAGAGATTGGAAAAGTCTCAGGGAGCTACTTTAAAAAGGAGGTTCTGACCGATGGGCAGCTCAATCACCACGTTCACGTGGTGGGAGCGTCAGGATTTGGCAAGACAGTGCTGCTTTCGCACATCATCAAGCAGCGAATCGAAAAGGGTTCAGGACTCCTCTTTATCGACCTCAAAGGCGACATTGAGACGATTATGAAGTTTTCTCGATACGCAATCGATAGTGGCAGGGCCGAGGATCTGATGTGCTTCTCGCTCTCTGATCCCAAGTACTGCTTAAGTTATAACCCGATCTCAGATGGCACGGCCAATCAGATCCGCGACCGCATCATGCAGTCGCTCAACTGGTCCGAGGAGTACTACCGCAATCAATCGGCAAGTTACCTATTAAGGCTCCTCATCGTGCTCTGTTGGCTTCGCGACAGGGGGCGCATGGGATTGCACTTAGGCATAGTGCTGGCCGGGACATCCAACCTTGATTGGCTTGAGGGGTTAGCAGCTGAGGTGACTGAAGAGGATATGAAGGTGCGCAGGTGCTATGAGGAGTGTATCGAGTTCTTAAGGGCGGGGGAGAATTATAAAAGCCTTCAGGGGTTAAGGACCCAGCTTGAGTCGCTCCTTCTCGCTGACTTTGGCAGCCAACTGACGGAGTCCAAAGCCATCATCAATCTCTTTGATGCGGTCAATTCCAGCAAAATTGTGTTTATGTTTTTAGATTCCAGGCGCTACGGCGAGTCAGCAAGATCGCTCGGGCGATTTGTGCTCGAGGATCTAAAAGCTGCATCCGCAAGAGTCGATGCCGAGATCGAAAAGGAGCACCGAAGGCCCTTTTCAGTGATCATTGATGAATTCGCCGATCTTGCTCAAGAGGACTTTATTGGCTTTCTCGACCGCGCACGTTCATCCAAGATGAGTGTGGTGGTGGCTCACCAGGAGATCTGCGATCTTATGCGCATCAGTCCAGAGTTCGCCGGCCGCCTTATGGGTAACACCTCAACTCTTTATGCATTCTTACAAAAGCGTCCTGAGAGTGCGGAGATGATCTCAGGCATTGCGGGCACTCGCCCCACCTGGAAGTCGACCTATCAGACGGAGCGCTGGGGCCCATTTGTGGTGAGTTCAGGTTCAGGCTCCAAGCGCGAGGTTGAGGAGTATGTAATTCACCCGAATCAGGTGAAGTCTCTTGGCGTGGGCAAATGTGTCTGCATTAAGAAGTACCCTAGCGCGAGAGCGTATGTGGTGGAGGTGGCTTATGAGGGGTAGGGGGAGCCTTAATCGAGGGCATTGTTTTTCATTAAAAAGTACTGTAAAATACAGAATTATGGGGCTGCCTGATGAATAAGCCTAGAACTGAGGTCCTGATTGGGAAGGCGGCAGAAAAACAACTGAGGAAAGTGCCAAAGAGGATTAAAGAGGCACTCTTGCACTGGGTGGAGGCAGTAGGGCTAATGGGTGTTCGAGAAGTGCGAAAGCACCCGGGCTACCATGATGAGCCCCTCAAGGGTGAACGGATCGGGCAGAGATCGATTAGGCTCAGCCGATCCTATCGGGCTATATACATTGAGCGCATTGAGGGTGTTGAACTCTTAGTTATTGAGGTGAACAAGCATGAGTACTAGGTCGTTGAAGAGAGTCCTTAATAAAGAGATTGGTCCTTTAACCTTTGGTAGTTTCTTGAGGTCGGCTCGCACTATGAAGGGGTTGACCCAACAGAGGGCTGCAGAGCTATTAAAGATTAGCAAGTCAAACCTCTGCGACATCGAAAAGGGGCGACAAAACGTTAGTATTGAGCTTGCGGCCAAGATCGCAAAGCGTCTTGGCTTCTCTGAAGCCCTAGCAGTCGAATGTACGGTGAGAGACGCTCTACGAAGAGCGGGCCTCAAAATCGAAGTGGAATTCAAGCAGGTTGGGTGATGGGGTTTAGTGGGGAGTTGATTATGGACAAACGACATTTGCCTGAACGTATTCATGGAGAGAGAATCTACTTGCAGAAGCATTCGCTGGAGCTCGCGCCAATCATGTTTGCCCATGTCGACAAAGATCGACAGCGCCTTCAGGGGTATATGCCTTGGGTTGATCTGACCCAAACAGTTGAAGACGAGATTGCTTACATTAAGATGACTGAGGATCAGTGGTCAGATCACGAGGGTTATGATTACGGGATTTTCCGATCCAATAATGACTTCTATATGGGTAATATTGGGGTCCATACAATCAACTGGGCTCACGACAAATGTGAGTTTGGCTATTGGATACTGGGCGATTTTGAAGGTCGGGGGTACATGTCTGAAGCAGTTAAACTACTTGAATCAGCTTGCTTTGAGATCGGATTCAATCGAATCGAAATTCGGTGTTCAGAATTAAACTTAAGGTCCGCCAATGTACCTATTCGCAACGGCTACCGCCTTGAGGGTTGCTTCCGTGAGGACGCCTTCGAGTTGGGAAAAAGGCGCAACACATTGATCTTTGCCAAACTAAAAAATCAAAAATCAGAATCATTGTCGGCATTTATAGGATTAGATTTTGTCTACCTTTTTGTGGGTGATATTGAGCAGAGCAAGAAATGGTATGCAAAGGTTTTTGGTCAGTCGCCAACAGTTGAGATGGATAATTTTGTGGAGTTTCGACCCGGTGGATCGAGCGCATTATGCCTGCACCCTGCGGACGAAAAGTCACCTCTTGCCACGGGCGGGTCGGTTGGGTATTGGAAAGTCGTAAACCTTGCGGCGACATTGAGGCACTTTACGGAAAACGGTGCCACGATCTATCGAGGGCCTCTCAAGATTCCTGATGGGACTTCGATCTGTCAAATCAAAGATCCATTTGGCAATGTCATTGGAATGGTGGGAGCATAATGGTTGCATCCTTTTCGATTTTTCAATACCCAGGTCTTGCATTCTTCATTAAATCAATTAATCTGACTCTGAGCTGTGAATCTGACACAGAAAAGGGGGTGCCTATGATAAATCAACTCGTTCAATTCGGCAGCCTTCTTGTTTTTTCTTTCTAATCAGAAAGACTCGAATCTGCCATTCATAAAAATTAAATTTTAAAAAGATGGTTTGCGCTATGGCGTGAATCAAATGGAGTAATCATGAATTTTGACTTTAAAGATAGTCGCGGCGCCGTAGTGTGTTCATTGAGGCTTTTGCATTTGTGGGCAGACGTTTACGGACTGCTTCTAAAGGCGGACCAAGGAAATCTCAATGTGGAGCATTGGCAGAATCTTTTCACTCAAGCTATCGATGTAGCAAAGGGAAAGGGTGCTCGTCAGATCATTCTTAGACTTACTGATGGGGCGGTTCTCCCAAGATTCTGTGAGTCATGGACTTTGAGCGGATTCAACCTGATCATGATCAATCCCTTTATGACCAAGGCTTCGAACAGAAACGATAGTTAAACAAAAAACTAAAATAAAAAGTCTCAAGCTCTCCACTGCTTCTTCACTCCCAGTCTCAAAGCATTAGCAATCACCGAGACTGAGCTTAAACTCATGGCTGCGGCTGCAAACATTGGGCTTAAAAGAACTCCAAAGAATGGATAAAGAACTCCTGCGGCAATGGGAACGCCAAGACCGTTATAAACAAAGGCAAAAAATAAATTCTGCTTAATATTTTTAATGGTCATCTGACTGATTTCTCTTGCTCTAACGATCCCTTTTAAATCTCCCTTAACAAGAGTCACTCCGGCACTTTCCATGGCGACATCTGTTCCAGTTCCCATGGCAATGCCAACTTGAGCTTGAGCCAGTGCTGGGGCATCGTTAATGCCGTCTCCTGCCATTGCAACAAATCGTCCTTCACTTTGAAGCTTCTTAATCACATCAGCCTTCTGATCAGGCAAGACATCTGCAATCACATCATCTACTTGAATTTTTCTAGCTACGGCTTGAGCTGTTTTCTTATTGTCACCAGTCAACATAATTACTCGGACGCCATCGCTTCTTAATCTTTGAATGGCCTCTTTCGATGACTTCTTTATTGGATCAGCAACACCGATGATTCCAAAAATCTTATTTCTTTCACCGACAAACATGGCCGTTTGCCCCTCAGCTCTTAAGAGGTCTGCTTGCCTTTCAATTTTTGAGTCAGAAAAAGCTTCTGGATTGAACAAGGCTTTATTTCCAAGAAGAACCTTTTGTCCGTTAATTTCTCCCTCCACACCTTTTCCAGTGATTGAAGAAAAGTGATTCACTTCCTTAGGCTTTACACCCTTACTTTTTGCTCCTTCCAAAATGGCTTCAGCCAAAGGGTGTTCACTTCCCACCTCAAGGCTTGCAGCATATTCAAGAACGTCCTCTTCTTTTAAATCTGAAAGAGAAAGGACTGAAACAAGCTTTGGCTTACCTTCAGTCAAAGTCCCTGTTTTATCTACAACAAGAGTATCCACATTTTCCATCTGCTCTATGGCTTCCGCATTCTTAAAAAGAACGCCAAGGCCCGCAGCCTTTCCCGTAGCCACCATAATGGACATGGGTGTGGCAAGACCTAAAGCGCAGGGACAGGCAATAATTAACACAGCAACAGCGTTAATTACGCCGTAAACAAGACTAGGCTCCGGACCAAAGAGATACCAAATAAAAAAGGTCAAAATCGAAATCAAAATCACTGCGGGAACAAAGTACGAGGCCACAAGGTCCGCAAGCTTTTGAATGGGCGCTCTACTTCTTTGAGCCTCACTCACCATTTTAACAATTTGAGATAATAGAGTGTCTTTGCCAATTTTCTCAGCTCTAATAATTAAACTTCCAGTTCCATTGATCGTTGCACCAACAATTGGGCTTCCTTCAACCTTTTCCACAGGGATCGGCTCACCTGTGATCATCGATTCATCAACAGATGATTTTCCTTGGACCACTTTTCCATCAATTGGGATTTTCTCACCAGGTCTAACCCTTAATCTGTCACCAATGGATATATCATCAATGGAGATATCAACTTCATCCCCATTATCCAGAATTTTTCTGGCTGTCTTTGGAGCCAGACCAAGTAAAGCCTTAATTGCTCTACCTGTTTGGCTTCGAGCTTTAAGCTCTAAAACTTGCCCCAAAAGAACAAGTGCGACGATGACCGCAGCGGCCTCAAAATAAAGGCCCACTTCACCAGCGGAATCTTTGAAAGAGGTGGGGAAGAGTCCTGGAAAAAACACTCCAATAAGACTGTAAATGTACGCGACGCCAACTCCCACACCAATGAGTGTGAACATATTAAGACTTTTGTTTTTTAAGGACTGATAAAAGCGCTCGAAAAATGGAAACCCCGCCCACAAAACCACAGGACTCGCTAAGATCACTTCCAGATAACTTAAAAGTCTTCCTG
>JAPKGD010000077.1 GCA_026648125.1 Bdellovibrionales bacterium
GTCGGCGCTCAACGATGCG
This sequence comes from Bdellovibrionales bacterium, assembly GCA_026648125.1. Lineage (GTDB taxonomy): Bacteria > Bdellovibrionota > Bdellovibrionia > Bdellovibrionales > UBA1609 > JAIBAM01. The sequence continues at coordinate 20 of JAPKGD010000077.1, forward strand.
TCGATCCGCAAGGCGCTGGGTGCGCTCAAGCCGTCCGCCGAGACGCTGCCACTGTATTTCTCCGCACTCGCCCGATCGCGCGCCGACTGGCTGATCGGGATGAACCTGAGCCGCTTGTTCACACTCTCTTCGGAAGATGAAACCCAATTTGCCAAAGCATCCATCATCAGACTGGAAGTCGTCGACCAAGATGGTTTCATTCGTAATGCCGTTAGGATTTTTTCAAGTGAAGGACGAAGCGCTGCAGCCATTGGTCCTCCAATTATTGTTTCAGGGGTTTCGGGGTTCAATTGAGCCACCAAACGCCCTGCCGCCTCCGCTTCAATCTCATAGGCCAACTGCTTGGGACTTGGTGCATGTCCAGAGTGCCCTCCCCGCGCCATCGCCGTCAGGGCCTCAGAAATTCGCGACCGAGATTTTTCATTGAGCCGCTCGCTGACTCCAGGCAATTCCTCAAATCGGTCTAATAAATAGAGGACATCAAAAAATTGTGGGACAAGACCTTTTCCAAGACACATGGGGCCCGGCTCAAAACCGACTTCAACCTGAGATAGCGTTGGCATTCCGTAAAAACCTTTTTCGATCCCCTGGGTGGCTTGAATGCTCGAGCGCACAAAGCCAGGATGGGAAAGAGCCACAGCTCCAAAATCTGCCCGCCAAATGGGTTTCTCGCTCCAGCGACCATCTAAAAATAAGAAATCCTCGACGCCAAAATACATCAGAGCCTGAACCCCTCGACTTTGCCGCCACTTGTGAAGTGCCAATACCGTTCCGAAGAGGGAGCGAATGGGCGCCATAGGTTCCTCGGGTTTGTAGGCCCGATCAGAACCTAAAACGACAACTTCTGCAGAATCGTGCCCTGCGGTCTGTAGACTTGAGCGAATCTCCGCCACGGTCTCGTTAAAGGCCGTCTCCAAATAAGCATTGGCAATCGCTGACCACCACCGTGCAACTTCAAAATCAGAATCCGCAGAATCAGAGCTCAAATGAACTTTGAAACCCTGGTCGCGCAAAAACTGCCCCGCCTGCTTTTCGTGAACCGGATTCTTTCCTGCGTGGATGAGACCAATGGCGACTTCGGTCACATTGTGGAGCTTTAGCTTTGCGACCAAAAACTCCAGGTCCGCATTTTCAATGGCTTTTTCTACTTGGCCATCGGGTCCAATTCTTTCACTCAATCCAAAAACCAAAGCAGGATCTACAAGATCCTGAGCTCGTTCGGCTTGCACGGTAAAGTGGGATTGGCGGATGGGTCGACTCATCGAAAGCCAATGCTCGAAACCTGATGTTACTAAAAATGCCGGTTGTGTGCCGTGGCGCCGTCTTAAGATGGATCGCAACGACTTTGTGGCCACCACCATCTGTTTAAGAGGTGCTGGCGACTGGTCATTCAAAAATTGCGTCAACGCACGGCCCAACGGCTCGCGTCCAAGATACCATCGGCGAGATGCACCGAGGCGTCCATCGGTCACAAGCCCGACTTCAGCGTATGATTCGCCTAGATAGAGTACTCCGCTGTTCGGCATTCCTTGATCGTCTCGATTAAGGTTGTTAAGTATCTTGTTTCGCCTCTAATTGACAAAGGATTTATCAGCGTGAAGGTCTCTCGTGACATCCTGAGTCTGACGCCCTATCGGCCAGGCAAGCCCATCTCTGAAGCCAAGCGTGAGCTTGGTCTTAACACAGTCTACAAATTAGCGAGCAACGAAAGTCCATTGGGCCCGAGTCCAAAAGTAATTTCTGCTCTTCACAATAATTTGGAGGATCTCGGCCGCTATCCCGATGCCGCCGCCTATGAAATGGTTGAGGCCTATTCTCAATTTGTTGGAGTTCCACAAAGTCATGTGGCCTTTGGAAATGGATCCAATGAATTAATCGACCTTCTCATACGAATATATTGTGAACCGGGGGAATCTATTTTGACCTCGGATTGTGCTTTTGTCGCCTACCGCATTTCGGCTCAGGCGGCACGAGTTCAGACCAAGATAACGCCACTCACCTCGGACGGTCGATTTGACCTTCACGCCATGGCTGAGAAACTGCGGGAAGACTCTTCCATTCGATTAGTGTTTTTGGCGAATCCCAATAACCCCACGGGAACCTACGTCGGCCAAGAGACCTTGGAACAGTTTTTAAAAATCTGTGCCGGATATGAAGTCTTGGTGGTGCTGGACGAAGCTTATGTGGAGTTTGTTCGCGCTAAAGACTATGTCAATGGATTCGAACTCAGAAAAATATATCCCCACGTGGTGGTCTTAAGAACGATGAGCAAAGTTTATGGGATTGCAGCGCTGCGAGTTGGATTTGCAGTTGCTCAGCCTGAAGTGATTGATCTGATCAATCGCGTGCGAAGTCCGTTCAACGTTAATTCGCTGGCACAAATCGCTACTGTTGAAGCGCTGAAAGACCAAATACATGTTCGACGGGTTTTGGATCTCACTTGGCGAGGCCTCGATCAGTGGCAAGATGCCCTCACCAAGATGGGACTTCCTTTTTTGCCATCACAAGGAAATTTCATTTTGCTTGATACCAAAAGAGATGCAGATCTGGTGTTTAACTCCATGATTCGAGAAGGTGTAATAACTCGTCCAGTAAAAAACTATGGGCTGATGTCACAACTTCGCATCAGCATTGGTCTTGACCATGAAAACCGAGCAGCGATTGAAGCACTTCAGAAGGCTGTGCAATCACTGCCCCTATGGAGTGCAACATGATTGACAAGAAAGTTTTTGTGGTCGCCATTGATGGCCCCTCGGCCTCAGGCAAATCTTCGGTGTCGAGGGAACTTGCTCGAAGGCATGGATGGGTTTGGGTCTCGACTGGCGCATTTTACCGAGGACTTGCGGTTGTTGCTCGTGAGTTAGGTGTCGCCACTTCGGATGTCGCAAAGCTTTCGGCTCTTGCAGATGACGAACGCTGGCAGGTTGTCCTCGCCGATGATCGCACCAGAGTTCTTTTGGATGGGAAAGACGTTACCGATCAGGTCTACCGCGAAGACATAGGCAATGCGGCTTCAACAATTAGTCAAATACCCGCAGTGAGAAGTCGACTTCTCGAAGGCCAAAGGCGCTGTGCCAAAGGTGTGGCCGGACTGGTTGCTGAAGGGCGCGATTGCGGAACTGTGGTTTTTCCTGACGCCCCTGTAAAAATCTATCTGACGGCGCATAGCGAACATCGCTTTGAACGGAGAGCCCGTGAAGAAGGACGAAGCGTCGAAGAGACTCGCGCGGCACAAACTCAGCGGGATTTACAAGATTCAACCCGGGCCTCGGCACCACTTCAAGTGGCCCCCGGCGCAGTGGTTATTGATACTAGCCATTTAGATCTTCCTGGCGTGGTGAATAAGGTTGATGACCTTGTGAAAGCCGCTCTCGCGAGCTGGAAGAATTAGGAGAGAATCTTAGCACCTGTCTCAGCAAACTTATTTTTGAGCTTCTGAATATGCTCAGCGCTTTTAGTTTCGACTAAAAACTCAATGCCCGTTTCACTGATGGAAAGGTCAGGGCGAAGTCGGTCGTGTTTAACATCCAAAATATTTGCACCCTCGGCTGCAAGAGCATTGGTCAGTCGCTGCAGGACCCCTGGTCGATCAGGAACCACCACATTAATTCGGGCCAACCGACCCTTTCGGCTGAGGCCTCGGTCTATGACCATAGATATAATATTTAGGTCAATATTTCCGCCACTTAAGACAAGGCAGGTCTTCTTGCCAAGATTCCATTTTTTCTGTGCGGCCGCAGCGAGAACCGTCGCACCAGATCCTTCGACCACCGTTTTCGCTCTTTCGAGCAGCCAAACTATGGCCTCGGCGATTTCGTCATCGGTTACCGCAATAATGTCATCGACCAGGTGCCGAACAAATGTTTCGCACATCTCAGGAGATGGCCGTTTTACGGCAATCCCATCCGCAATGGTCAAAGCACTGTCTTTAGGATCTAAAGGTAAATTCTTAAACAATTTGAGCATGCCTGGTGCATGGGCTGAGACCACACCATAAACTCGGCACTGTGGACGAAGCGCTTTAATCGCCGTCGCCACACCACTGATAAGACCACCACCACCGATCGGCAAAACGATGGAATCCACGTCGGGCAAATCCTTAAGCACTTCCAATCCCAATGTTCCCTGCCCAGCTATCACTTTTGGATCTTGATAAGGATGAACAAAGGTAAAACCTTGAGTCTTTTCTAATTCGCGGGCGTACTGATAAGCCTCATCATAAAGCGCACCATGCAGGATAACTTCGGCCCCATAATTCTGAGTGGCCATGACTTTAATCAGTGGGGAATTCACTGGCATCACGATTCTCGCCTTCGCACCCAAACGAGTGGCCGCGTAAGCGACCCCTTGAGCGTGGTTACCTGCGCTACTTGCAACAATTCCCTTACCACGCTCTTCTTCACTGAGACTCAAAAGCTTATTCGTGGCTCCACGGATCTTAAAGCTCCCCGTGGTTTGTTCGTTTTCAAATTTAAAGAAGACCTCACAGCCCAGCCATTCGCTTGCACTTCGCGAATAGTTCACCGGTGTTTTAAGGACAAGGTCGCGAATCTGAGATTCTGCCCTTTGAATGTCGTCGATCGTAACCTTTAACATGGCTCTATTCAGAAGTTTTCCCAATAAACCGTCAAGCCTTGAATCGGATGATACTCATTTTTGATATAAGGAGGACGCTCCATACCCTCTGAGGGAATCGGTGTAAGACGATCATCAAAATAGTAGAACGGTGCGAGCGACCTATTACATCCAGCACACTTGAGAACAGGGTGAGAATTAACCACATTTATATGGTCACAGACGTGACAGCGGCGGTAATGGGCTGGGCGGTCCATAGATTCTCATCCTTTCCTGCAAGGTCCCAAACCTCGCAAGGTACTGCCCACCACCCCATTTAAAACTTAAGCCCTTTGATCACCTCTAAGACTATCAAGAGGCTCCACTTTCAGACAAGATGTGAGACAGATAAATATTTAATATCACAATGAAATCCTGTCTAATGACTTTTCGCGTCAAATGACATTTTGAAAAGAGCTGAGGTAAATCAAGGGGATTAAATGTGTGGTCATTAAACACTGTTTTCGACGACCTATGCCATGACTGTGACGAGACTGTAGCCTTGCCTCAGAATTACCCGACTGAAGCTCTGAGAATTCCCAAAAAGGAGCTGACTTCCAGAGATGCTCCTCCCACGAGAAATCCATCGACATCCTGAATTGATGCCAATCCTTTCGCATTTTCCGGTTTCACACTCCCACCGTAGAGAATAGGACTTGCCGCAAACTCCGGTTTATTTTGTTTGAGCCAAGCGCGAATAAATAAATGTATCTCAGCCACTTGCTCTGGGGTCGCCACTTTGCCCGTGCCAATGGCCCATACAGGTTCGTAAGCAAGCCAAAGCCCTTTACCATCCACAGATTCGCTCAACCCCACATGAAGCTGGCGCTCCAAGACTTGTTTTGTCTCGCCGCTTTCGCGCTCTTCGAGAGTCTCTCCAATACAAAGAACCGGCATGAGGTCCAATGACTGAAGAAGCTTCACTTTACGCGCCATCATTTCATTGGTTTCAGAAAAATATTGCCTTCGCTCGCTGTGGCCCACGAGGCAGTGAGTGACGCCCATGCTCTTTAAAACTTCTGCTGAGTTCTCTCCGGTATATGCTCCACTGGGCTGCCAGTGACAGTTTTGTCCACCCAATCGAATTGATTTTGTAGCCAATGACCCAGTCAACGAGGAGATACAAAGCGCGGGAGGAAATAACACCAAAGACTTTGCCTCATCGGCTGTGCATGCCTTGGAAAGCTCATCAGCAAAAGCCATAGCCTCCGCGGGATTCTTATTCATTTTCCAATTGCCAGCACAAATTAGGGCGCGACTCATTGTGGACGAACCATTTCTGAGCGTTTTGGCTCGCGCAAAGCCTCGATTCCAGGCAATTTCTCTCCTTGTAGATACTCGAGAGAAGCTCCTCCACCCGTAGAAATGTGACTCAATTGCTCTGCGTATCCAGATGCATTTGCCGCCGCGGCAGAGTCCCCACCGCCAACGATGGTCGTGGCCGCTGCATTTTCAGCCATCGCCTTAGCAATGGCAAAAGAGCCGTCAGAATACTCCTTGGTTTCAAAGACTCCCATGGGCCCATTCCAAAACACAGTTTTTGCCCGAAGAATTTCGGCGCTAGATGTGGCCTGTGTCTTTGGACCGATATCCACCCCCAGCCACCCCTCTTCGATGGCCGCGGTGGGGGTCACTTTGCGACTCTCCACGGCAGTTAAAGAGGTAACCACAACATGATCTTCTGGAAGAAGAATTTTTTTGCCCCGGGCTCGCACTCGAGCCAAAAGATCTGCTGCAAATTTGATTTTTTCCTTTTCAACCCGAGAACTTCCTATCGAAATATTTTGCGCAGCCAAAAAGGTGTAAGCCATGGCTCCGCCTATGATGAGGCTATCAACCTTCTCAATGAGCATCTCTATCATATCAATTTTGTCAGAGACTTTTGCTCCACCCATGATAGCGACGTAGGGAGACTCTTGATCAAAACGAACTTTATCGAGCATCTCGATCTCTTTCTTCATCAGAAAGCCAATGCCTCGTTGAGCGATCAGTTGCGGCAAAGCCACGATGCTTGCATGGGCGCGATGGCTCGCTCCAAAGGCATCATTAATATAAATATCTGTGTACTCAGCTAAGCTCTGTGCGAAATCTCTGGCGTTGGCTTCTTCGCCTTCGTCAAATCGAAGATTCTCAAGAAGGATAATCTGACTGGGCTTCAAACCCGCAAGGAGGGCCTTCGGCGCCTCACTACTCGGTTCTTCCACGAGGATAATCTCTTTTCCCAAGGCCTGATTGAGATACTGAGCGACTGGCTCAAGTGACATTGCCTCTCGATCTTGCGGGCCCTTCGGTCGCCCCCAGTGTGAGGCAAGGACAATCTTGGCGCCCTTTTCAATGGCAAATTGAATCGTCGGGAGTGCTGCTTTCAATCTCGTATCATCGGTGATGACACCGTTCTTCATCGGCACGTTAAAATCAACCCGAATAAAGACACGCTTATCTTCAAGCGAAAAATTCTCAATCGAACGAATGCCATCCAAAGTTTTTGCCATAACTAAAGACCTTGGCTCGCGAGGTGGTTCGCCACATCAATCATTCGATGCGAGAATCCCATCTCGTTGTCGTACCAGGAAAAGACCTTCGCCATGTTGCCGCTCATCACCATGGTACTGGGCAGATCCACGATAGAGCTATGGGGATTGCCATTAAAGTCAACGCTCACGAGCGACGCCGACTCACAAGCGAGAACTCCTTTGAGCGCCCCGTCTGCTGCCTTTTTCAAGGCCAACGGGTGCTGAGCACCGTATCAGCCAGAGACAATCTCTGGACAGAATGGCGATTATCTTAGCGATTTTTCGAGCTTACCGAAACCTTACAGTGGCTTGGGGAAGCCCCCTCCGGGGCTGGAGGAAGGCTAAGCAAAGAG
>JAPKGD010000078.1 GCA_026648125.1 Bdellovibrionales bacterium
GTGTAGGGGTGAGTGAATACCCAAGCCTTTGTCGCGACGGTGACGACTTGTTCAATACGGCCGATGATGCTTTATGGCAGGTAAAGAATAAAGTTTGTAACAAGGTGTGTTTGGCCGCATCTATACCAGGTTTTGTGCCTGATTTTTTAGTGGGTACAAACTAGTCGGAGACCTCTTGTGGAAAGATATCGGCCCACGTTTGCAGAGATCGATCTTGCGGCTCTCAAACATAATTTAAAGGCTTTAAAGGGCGCCGCGGGTGGTCCATCGCAATGGATTTGCCCGATGGTTAAGGGCAATGCTTATGGGCATGGAGCCACACAAGTCTCTCGCCAGCTGGTCAAAGAAGGTGTCGATGCAATTGGCGTCGCATTGATCGAGGAGGGGATCACCCTAAGGGAGGCCGGCGTCACTGGCCCCATTTTAGTATTTGGTTGGTTTTCAGAAGAATCGGCGAGGGCATGCGTCAGCCACTCACTTACTCCCGTAATCAGTCGCATCGAAGATCTTCGTGCTTTTAAAAAAGGAGTTCATGCGCCTTACAGCATTCATCTCAAATTCAATACCGGCATGAACCGATTGGGAATCGACAAACACCAGTTTGGTTCGCTGAGAAGTTTATTGGCTGAGGCCAAGCAACTTAAAGTTGAAGGTTTGTGTAGCCACCTTGCACAGGGTGAGGATTGGGGCGACGAAAATGGATTTTCCCACGGCCAGGCCGCAGCACTTAAAAGTATTGCGGCCGAATTTTCAGATATTCGTGTCCTTCACCTGCTTAACAGCGCGGCGCTTTTGACCGGTGCTGTGCCGAAGGGTTTCGGTGTACGACCGGGGATTGCTCTTTATGGAGCCGGAGAGCTGAGAGAAAGACTCGGACTAAGGCCCGTTATGCATTTGCATTCGGCCATAGGAACAGTTCACCATCTAAAAAAAGGGGACGGGGTTTCTTATAATTTTCGCTGGCGCACTCAACGCGATGCATTAGTGGGCGTGGTTCCAATCGGTTATGCGGATGGGTACATGCGAATTTTGACTAATCGCGGCTTTAGTTTGCTGCGCGGTGAAAGGGTTCCGCTGGTCGGGACCGTCTGCATGGACTATATCATGCTCGATTTAACAGATGTGGTAATGAAGACTGGCCCAGTGACAGAGGGCGAGCTTGTAACCCTTTTTGGTGAGCAGGGGGTAAGTCGATTGCCTGCCGATGAAGTTGCGGAACTCGCAGAAACGATACCGTATGAAATCTTCACGGCGGTGAGCAATCGAGTTCCTCGAATTTACAAGAACGGTGAATGACCATGGTTCAGTGGTGGCTCCGGCACCGCCAAAAATTAAATACTTTCATTGATCGGGCACTTTTTGGCGTCATCGATCGGGCTTTGCGCTTTTTTTATGTGTCGGGCCAGGCGGTTATGTTTGCCAGCCAATCCTGTGGTCTTGTGGTCAAGCGTCCCTATCGCTTCGATGAAATCATTCGTCACATGGAGTTCATTGGCAATCGATCCATTTTAATTATTTGCTTAACGGGAGCATTCACAGGTCTCGCCTTGTCCTACCAAATTTACTTGGGCTTTAAGCTGGTCAACGCCACAAATTTGGTTGGGCCAACGGTCGCTTTGGGCATCACGCGAGAGTTAGGTCCTGTGTTGACGGGTCTGATCGTTGCGGCTCGAGCGGGAGGAGCAATGGCTGCCCGACTCGGAACGATGCGTGTATCCGAGCAAATTGATGCGCTTGAAGTGATGGGCGTCGATGCCCGTCAATATTTGGTGGCTCCAAGAATCTTTGCGGCATTTATCACCATGCCTCTGCTTTGTGCGGTTTTTGATTTTATCGCAATGATGGGAGCAAGCCTCCTTTGCATCAAAGTTTTGGGTTTAGATGAGGCGGTCTTTTGGGACAAGATTCAGCAGTGGATTGAACCTGGAGATATTAACCAGGGCATGCTGAAAGCCGCAGTATTTGGGCTTACATTTTCGGCGATTTGCACTCATCGCGGATTTACAGCTAAGGGTGGTGCGAAGGGCGTGGGCGAGGCGACCAATGAAGGTGTCGTGAACAGCATGGTGTTGATCATTGTGGCCAATTATCTTCTGACCAACCTCATTCGGGTTTTTTACACAGTATCGGGGATTAAGGGATGAGCGACGTTGAGTTAAACTCGGCGGCCATCGCCATTCGAAATTTAAGAAAGTCCTTTGATGGCAAAGATTTTGTCCTCGATGGAATGAATCTCGATATACCCAAAGGCAAAATTACAGTGGTTATTGGGTACTCTGGTACAGGTAAGAGTGTTTTGCTAAAGCACATTTTGGGTTTAATTCGACCTACGTCGGGGGTCGTGGAGGTTTTAGGCAAAGATCTCTGGTCTATGTCCCAGGATGAACTTAATTTTTTTAGACGCAAGCTCGGTGTTTTATTTCAGTACGCTGCACTTTTTGACGATATGACAGCGTTAGAGAACGCATGCTTTCCGTTGCGGGAACATCGTAGGGACTTAAGTCCTGAGGAGATCATCGAGATTGCCATGCATAAGTTGAAGATATCGGGTCTAGATGAAAAGCACTACCACAAGCTCCCTGCCGAGCTCAGTGGAGGAATGCGTAAGCGGGTAGGCTTAGCGCGGGCACTCGCGCTCGACCCTGACGTGATTTTGTACGATGAGCCAACGACAGGGCTTGATCCCATTCTTACTGAGATGGTGGACAACCTCATCCATGAAACTCATCAGCGCCATCCAGGATCTACCTCTGTTGTCGTTTCTCACGATCTTTTTGCGGCATTTGCTCTGGGCGAACACTTGGTCATGCTTGATAAAGGCAAAGTACTTCTTGCCGGGACCCCAGAGGACTTTAGAAATTCAGAAGTTCCCCTGGTGCAAAAATTCTTGTTAAAGGGGTTCAAAAAAGGATGAACCTCTTTCAAACCCCCGAATTCAAAGTTGGCCTTCTGGTGGTGGTAGTTTCAGCGCTTATCGGCGTGATGTCCGTCAAAGTGGCTGAGGGTCCTGGGTTATTGACGGGAGATCGGTCTTACTGGTTTGTGGTTCCTGATGCGGGCGGATTGGTTAAAAACAGCGCCGTAAAAATGGCCGGCATTAAAGTTGGTGTGATTGAAGACATTGTGCTTGAGGGTGGCAAAGCCAAAGTCATGGTTCGTCTTGAGGGTGACGCACGCATTACCAAGTCTACGAAGGTCGAATTGAAATCAGATGGTATTTTAGGTGATAAACACGTTGAGCTTACGCCGGGCGCCCTCGATGAGGCCGTGCTCGATGAAGATGCGCAAATTTCAGAGATCGTCGACCGTGGAAATTTGTCGGATGTCGTAAAGGAAGTTTCGCGTATTGCAAAGTCACTAAATGAGCTCGCGCAGACGCTCAATTCTGCAACTCGTGGCGACGGCGATAGTTCCACTCCGATTGGTCGAATCGTGTTGAACATCGAAAAGCTCAGTAAAGATTTGAGTGAAGTCACTAGTGATAACAAAGAAAAATTTAATGAAATCGTTCAGCGTGTACACAATTTAACTAAAAACTTGGATACCTACGTTAATGATCAGACTTTGGCTCGGGTGGATCAAGCCGTTCGAAACATCGAAGAAATCACTGATAAAGTGAATCGCGGAGAAGGCACTTTGGGCCGGTTGATCAACGACGAGCAAACGGTGAAAGAACTGAACTCGGCAATTACCAACGTGAATAAATTTTTGGGTGGCGCGGACAAACTGCAAACCTCGATCGATTTTCACTCCGAGTATCTTTCGGGTGTAGACTTAACAAAAAGTTACTTGGGCGTAAAAATTCAACCTGGATTAGACAGATACTATGAGATCGCAGTGATTGACGATCCGCGCGGAGTGGTTAGATCGGAGCGATCTGAGTCGACGCCGCTTGGGGGGGCCACTTCGACGATCGACACCACAACGACTTATAAGAATCGCGTTAAATTTACGGCGTTATTTGCCAAGAACTTCTATGATTTCACCATTAAGGGCGGAATTATTGAGAATGCGGGCGGTATAGGCTTGGATTATCACCTGCTCGATAAAAAGCTCACTGCGTCCGCAGAATTCTTTCAGTTTAGCGATCTTTACATTCGCGCATTCCTTCGCTACAACTTCGTCAAAGGCGTCTACGTGATTGCAGGTGGCGATAATTTGGCGGAGGCCAATAACGACGTGTCTAGTGCCTTCTTTGGTGCCGGCATCTTCATCACGAATGACGACCTGAAGATGCTTGCTTCAAAGGTTTCATTTAGATGAGTTCAAAAAAATTTCGTAATGCCCTGGTCAGCGTTTCAGACAAACGCGGCCTAGTTGAATTTTTAAAACCTCTCCAGGCTCAAGGTCTGAGAATCCTTTCGACGGGAGGGACGGCTCGTCATTTGCGGGAAAATGGTTTGGAAGTCGTCGACGTCTCTGAGCAGACGGGCTTTCCGGAAGTGATGGATGGCCGGGTTAAGACCTTGCACCCACGAATTCATATGGCCCTTTTAGCTCGTGGTGATGAGGCTGAAGATCTTGAAATTTTGAAGCGCGAAGGACTTGAACCCATCGATTTAGTTGTGGTGAATCTTTACCCTTTTGAGGGAGAACTGGCCAAAGGCGCCGGTGAGTCGGAACTCATCGAGTATATCGACATCGGTGGACCTTCACTTTTACGAGCGTCGGCGAAGAATTTTGAGCGCATCACTGTCGTCTGTGATCCTCAAGACTATGCTAAAGTGTCTGAAGTCGGGCCAAGTGACAGGGCCTGGCGACGCCAGCTGGCCAGTAAGGTTTTTTCTCATGTTTCCTCCTACGATGCGATGATTGCATCATCATTGGGTGGTGATTGGATTGGTCCCCACTGGAGTTTGGGCGGAAGTTTTGTGCAAGAACTTCGCTATGGTGAAAATCCACATCAGCGGGCGACATGGTATCGGCGGCGAGAGGCAAGATCAGGCCTTCACCAAGCTGAGATTCTTCAGGGTAAGGAGCTCTCGTTTAACAACCTTCTTGATCTCGATGCGGCCGTCTCTGCGGTTCAAGATTTTGAGGGGCCCGCAGCGGTGGCGGTGAAACACACGAATCCCTGTGGCGTTGCATCTCATGTGTCTGCAGAAGCAGCCATGACGCTCGCCTTGAAGGCGGATCCTGTCAGCGTATTTGGTGGCATTGTGGCGGTGAATTTTTCAATTTCTGATACGATGGCTGAGCAGTTGGGTGGCATTTTTTTAGAGTGCATCGTAGCTCCAGATTTTTCGCCCGAAGCGCGGCGGCTCTTACAGGGCAAAAAGAATCTGCGCCTCCTTAAGTGGCCCAATTTAGTACAAAGTAAGGATGAAACTCGACTTCGATCGATCTTGGGAGGTTTTTTGGTTCAGGATGCGGACCAGGCCGATCACTGGGATCCCGCATGGACTGTGCTAGGACCACCACCTTCGGCAACCATTCGAGATGATTTACTTTTGGCATGGAAGGTCGTGACTCGACTAAAGAGCAACGCCATTGCTGTGGCGGGAGGGCATCGCTCTTTAGGTCTTGGGATGGGGCAGGTGAATCGCGTCGATGCGGTGGCTCAAGCTCTATCGCGCTGGCAGCAGTTTCACCCAGGGGAGAAGCATGCGGTTCTAGCGAGTGACGCATTTTTTCCGTTTCCAGATTCAATTGAGAAAATCGCTGCGGCCGGAATTCGTTACATAATTCAACCCGGGGGCTCGGTCCGCGATGAAGAGGTCAAGGCTGCGGCAAGGGATCACGGCATCACGATGGTCCTCACTGGTCGAAGACATTTTTCTCACTAAGTCACCTGGCTATTGGTCGAGTTTAGATCGGTACGACTATGGATGACAGGTTCCAGATTTTCGTGGAACATCATAATGATGGATCGCGATGCGTCGATTTGGCTCGTAAAATCGAGTGGCCGAGTTATCGGCCCTTATTCCCAAAACGAAATTGTGGAGATGATCCGCACGAAGGATATCGTTGTAATTGACGAAGTCTGTGAACCCGTTCGACGCTGGCAGATTTTACGAGATCATCCTGCCTTTGAGGAAATCATTGAAGAGCTTCGTCGCGCCGCTCATACGGGAGATGATGCGATTACGCAAGTGGCGAGTTTTACCGGAAGTCTCACTGAAACGATGGATGCCCATGCTGACGAAATCACTGACGACATTGCCGAGTTTCAGGCGGCGCTAAAAGAAATTGTCATTGACCGTCCATCCGGTCCGCCAACGCCAATGGGAGGACAAGGGCAAGCGAGATTTCAAGCCGCCTCTACAATCAATGAAGAGAGGGTTAAAAAGGAGGCTGAGAAATCATCGCGTTGGATGTGGGTGATTACATTCCTTACCCTTTTCGGAGTTTCTCTAACCTGGGGAATTAAGCGATTCACTGGTGGATCTGGAAAGCAAGGGGCTGCAAGAGATCAAGTCGCTTATGGTTTAGCTGCCTTTGAAGACGGGGACTTTAACGAAAGCTTTGTGGCATTAAAGAGAGCCTATGCTCAGAACAGTAACAAAAAAGAGATCTGGTTTCCTCTGGGACTTTTGCTGGTCAATCTGGAGGGGCAAACGGTTGAGGGGCAGCGGCTATTTAGGAAAGTAATTGATTTAGGCGTGGAATCTTCCAATGGCTGGACCGCACTCGGACTCGCGCAACTTACGGATGGAGATTTTAAAGCAGCAGAAGAAAGTCTTCGGCGCGCTCTTAGCCAAGACCGCTTAAATGTTGCTGCGAAAATTAATAGCGGTGTCGTCGCCTTGTTGAAAAAGGACTATCCTCTTGCTCGGAAGATTTTCAAAGAAGCATTAACTATGGATACTCCCGAGGCGAGTGCCTATATCCAGTTCGTGAATACCTTGGTGTACATTTGGCGATCAGAAAATGACAAAGCCGCACTCGTTGAGGCGGAAAGAACGCTCGATGAGTCAATCAGTAAAGTTTATCCTTATCAACAGGAGATGCGTACCGCGAGACTGTATTTAAGCCTGTTGAGCGGAAAGACGGATCAAAGTTTTCTTGAGAAGGAATTCCGGCAAATTTTGGATATGGATCCCAACCAAACTGAAGATTTTAAGCAATCACTTTTAGTGGCGAGACAAACTGCTGATTGGACGCAGATTGGGCAATGGTGTCGTCAGCTTAAAGATGCAGCAAACGAATCGGCTTCGGTCGGAGCTTTTTGGGCGTTCTGTCTGCTCAAGCAAGGTCAAGTTCTCGCTGCGAAAGCCGCCGTAGAGAAGGCAGTCACCCAAGCTCCCCGAGACCCTTTAATTCAGGCGACGTTTGCTACAATTTTGGCGAGTGCGGGCTTTGTAGGGGAGTCGAGCGTGGCCTTGGGCCGAGCAGTAGAGCTCGATCGAAAAAAAGAATACATGTTGCCGGCACTACTCCAAGCTCGGTTTTGTGGCGAACGAGAAGACTTTGAATGTGCGCGAACAAACTGGATGACGGTTCTTCAGGTCGACCCCAATTTGCC
>JAPKGD010000079.1 GCA_026648125.1 Bdellovibrionales bacterium
AAATCCGAAAAAGGAAGTCGCGTTAGCCCAGGCGGCCTGGCGCGGAATTCGAGGACCTAAGATTCTGCAAGAACTCTTACCAGAGGATTGCCGTTTTATTGACCACAAGCTACTTGGATCAGCCGGCGACGGCATTGTGAAGGATGCGGGCTCAGGTGAGTTTGTCATGCTTCGCTGTGCAATGAAGTGGAATGATCAATGGGTCGGTTTTAATATTAGCGTTCCTGTTTCGAGCCTGCTTGCTAATGCGGGAAAGTCTGAAAAATGGTTGGTGGGTGAAGAGGCCGAAGCCGTTCTCGATTGGGGCCATGGTGGAGGAACTAAAACCACCGGAAACCACACCTCAATTGGAATTATGAATCACCTCGCGAAGTTTGGAGTCGCGGCTATTGCAATTGATCAGCCTTGGCATGGCGAGGGTCCGAGGAATTTCTTTCGCGATGAAAAAGACTTCTTCGCGTTCCGAAAGCACCTCCTCAACAAGTTCGTCCACCACAGTGTTCCAGTGGTTGGTGTCGGACATAGCATGGGCGGAATTTTCTCTGATATGATGATGCGAAGATCTGATGATCAACACCTGGATCTAGGATCACGTTATAAAGGTTTTATTTCGTTGTCTGGTGTAGTTGACCTTGTTCCAGGAGGATCTCTCCGAGACAAGAGTGTTGCCGAGCGCTGGAAGGAAGATGAAAATAAGACGGATGCGCTCGCACATCGAATTGCTCCAGGGGATAGAGAACTAGGTTCAACGCTTTTGCAGGACGATAAGATTTCGGCCCTCTCAGGCGTTTTTGTTAACTTTATGAACCTGTTTCATGATTGGACAGCTCCGAGCCACGGTGGCGCTAAATTTCTCCCGGCGCTGTATATCTGGGGTGACTCTGACTACCTCTACGTGGGTAACGAAGCGCTTATAGATTCCCACCTTCTTAACCTGAGCAACGTAAATCTTAAGGTGTACGGCATTCGAGTTAATTTTAAGGGTGATGTTGTACAAGTTGGGCATTTGATCTTCGATCATTACCGAACCCAGAAAGATCATCCTGCGGCGCAAAAGTTGGTGGAGAGATATCTTGAGATCAAGAACCTAAAGGCTTCCTCAGATACTGAAGTCATGCGCACATTGTTTTTTGAAAATTTTGTGAAGCCTCACGTCAGCCAGCATTACTGGATGAATACCGATAACCGTGGTTTTGAGGCCCTCATGCTCTCAGCCTACTACTGGGACCAAGAATTTCAGGCCTTCGTGAAAGATTTGATGGCGGGAACGGACATTTACAAGAAGGCCTACCAAAAGGTGTTTGCGAAAACCAGCGATGCCAATTTATCCGCACGTGCAGGTGAGCGGGCATATATGCTTCAGTTTACGATGGCCGACACCCCAGAGACCTACACTCTTATTCGAGAAGAGATTGAGCGATTGATTGGCAAGAAGTTGGAAGTGAAAAAACGGGACTCCACGGGGGCGGTATTGGCGAACCTCTTGCAGACCTACAGCGCCAATTTAGCCTTTCGACAGTGGCTTGAAAACTATGATGTGTTAATCGAAACTGCCACGGACAAGTTTCGTGATCTCAATGATTTGGCCAATAATATTCGGACCTTTACGCAGGCCCGAGATTGGCTCAAACTTGCGCATCAGGACATTGTTCAGGCCGAGAAGGCCGGTCGCGATGTTCAACCAAAGTTTAAGATGAATCTTCGTGAGAGATCAAACCAGTATCTTGCGTCTGCTATTGAGCTGCGCAAGGTGGGCATTCCAGCTCCTCTTGAGTTTGACCCACGTGAAGCGAAAGATAAATCGGCGGAAGAGCTCGCCTTTGATAAAGCACTAGAAGATAGCATTAAGGCTGAACAAGAGCGAATTGCCAACCTGAGGAAGCGTTCCTATGTCCCTCCCAGCAATGGTCCTGTGGTGCTGAAAAATATCGCCGATCGGGAGCGACTTAATGCGGAAATTACTAAGCTGAGAGAGGAAAAAGAGGGACTTCGTAAACGACTAGATGCCGCCACCAATGAGCGAAATGCACTTGAATTTGATTTGCGACAAATAGCACAGCAGGGTGGAGCGACAGAAGTGGTCGCTGCTGATCGCGAAGTGGATGCACGTCTTGAGTATTTAGTGCAAAGAGACGAAGCCGTCCGATTAACGGTCGAACAGTACATGATGGAGCTTTACGAGCAACAGCGCCTGACCGCAAACGTAATGAATGAATTGCCGGAGCATATTCAGATAGTGTTCGACGAATACGAGAGAGCATCTCAAGAATATCAGAGGGCGGTTAAACACCTCCATGATGCGACGGCCTTAGCTGCGGAGCGGGGCCACTTGGGCACAGTGGCAAAAGACGTCTACCACCAGCTGCATGATTTGCGTGTCGAAGTGGGCAACTTGTCTCGTCAGATTAATGAGATAGACGGCAAGGTTTGGACCCGACAGCAAAAGCGCGATGTTCTTTTGATGAAGTACACCAATGAACTCGTGCCAGGTTATTTGGTGATTTCACGTCGCAAAGTGACGGACCTTATGGCCTCATCACCAGAAAACTGGCCATCAGTAAGAGGTGTTCTTGAGAACGCATGGGCGGACTGGAAGCTTCTTTGGAAAGAGCGTCCACCCGCAGACAAAGTTGAGCTCTACTAAGAGGTGAGAGGTCAACTTTGTCTCTACTTAGGCCTTTTTTTCTGTTCATTTCTGGTGGCCTGCGTGCACTCATCGGTTAATTCGACGAGGCTACTTGTAAATCGGTTGAAACCCGGTCAGGACCTTCGCTCAGAGATCCAAAATTGGGCGAAGAAGGACGGCCTTAAGGCGGCGAGTATAGTCTCAGCGGTGGGAAGCCTTAAGTTTGTGACGATTCGCTTTGCTAATGAATCCTCGGGTAAAAGACTTGAAGGTCCATTTGAGATTGTGAGTCTGTCGGGAACTGTCTCTGAGAGGGGAGCTCATCTCCATATTGCTGTGGCTGACAAATTGGGAAAGGTTGTGGGTGGACATTTGATGGAGGGGGCTGCCATCTATACGACAGCAGAAATTTCGCTCCTTGAGGCAAATGAACTTTCGTTTTCCCGTGAAATAGATGGTGAAACGGGATTCCAAGAGCTTGTGGTAAAACCTCGTCAACAAAAGTAAGCCGCTGCACGGGCCGGCATTGTAAAATTAAAACTCATTACTTTGTTAGGGCTTTTTTTCGGTGGTCTTCGCCTCAGGCGCCTTGAGCTCGGTTTTGTCGGAAGAGCTCTGCTCACCGGTTTGACCTTTTTCCTCAGGCTTCTGGGCCTTGTCGTCTTTGCTTTGGAACTGAACCCCCGACTGGTTCAAGTTGTGGCTCATCGCAGATTCATTGAGTGCCAGCCGATAGCAAAGAGGCCGTGGGTCACCACTTTGGACATCTAAGATTTTACTAAAGAGGGGGCGGAATTTAACCGGAATTCGGGAAATAAGGTCCTGACTTTCAAAAAGGAGATCTCGAACAAGCAAATTTTCAAGACTGGCGAAGGAGCTCGTCAGCGCCGTCGAATCTGAGACGATCTGTTCAAAAAGCTTCTGAACTTTTTCTTTGTTCTCGCAGCCAGGGTGACCTTGAGAGCAAGCCTTAGCCAATTCGGTCAACATAAGGGAGAGATCGCATGCCTTGTGGACTTGAAGGAGTCTCAACATTCCCTTGGGAGGCAGCTTTTGGGTCTTTATACTCGCATACGCGACTTCACTGCCAGCCAGGGCTGCGCCTGTGAGTCCGGCGAGAAGAAGTTGGGAAGAAATACTGCGAGGGCGCCAGGTTCGAACTTTTTGGCTAAATAGCTTCCAAGTTGACTGTTTATATTCAAGGTAACCAGCGACTTCTGGAAGAGGCTGGGGACGATAGTTGAGAAGACCCGCTGGAGGAACGCGGACTTTTGCCATCCGCGCCATCTTCTTTTCAAACCACCAAGCCCATGTTTTTCTGGCGAGGTCACCGCATTTGGTGGAAGCACAAAGCTGGCCCATTTTACCAACACTATAGATCGTTAAGCCATTTAGGAGCGCATTTGGTATGACTTGTGCCGTATCCTTTTGCGCGGCAACAGCATCAATTTGCGGTTGAATGGCGTCGTGGAGCCGTCCAAGCAAATCGTCAGCCAAAGCGCCATTCGCCCCAGACAGGCTTGCTTCCTCAAGCAAGGTAAAGACCAATAGATTATGAGATTCTGGATCAAGTCGCGAGGCAAGACCCGCCCAGCGAGTGAGAATGGTCTGAAACATTTCTTCATGAGCCAATGTGGTTTTCTCTTTGTCGAGGCCCTGAGCCATTTGCTCAATGTCCGCCTTCATCACTAGGAGTTCTGACCAATCTTCTGCAAGGACAGATTGGGATAGTGAAAGAACCGATACAAAAATGAGGTTGGTGATTAATCTTCCCAAAAGTTACCTCGTTTGTATTCGAGCCAGCGTATTTCAGGACCTTTGAGGAGGCGAGGAGACTTCTTCATGCCCACCTGAGCTTGTGCTGAGGACTGAAATACATCTTTTGCATCAATAAAGTTACGCAAGAACTTAAGCCACTCATCATTCTCAATGCGATAGGCTTGGCTTCTTGTTCCCGCAAGAACTTCAAGCGAATACGCCGGGTCAGGACCGACTTGGTCGAGCCTCATAATTTGCCGATCCTGGGCGACGGTGGAGCCGCGGCGATAGATGGTTTGATATTGAACTCCGTACCCTTTTGCGGCCTTCACATCGAGGGCGCTGATGCGATTTGATTCAGAGGTCTTAAACACAGCTTTGATGAGCGCCGCATACACGGGATCTGTCTGGGCGCGAACATAGTGTGGAATGACAAAGTCTGCCACTTTGCGAAGGGAATCTCTCATATAGACCTCTTGCTCAAGGGAGATCTTCTGAGCCTTTGCGAGCTGAGTAATCTCCTCATTGAACTTGGAGAGTTCACCGGGAGACGGCATGCGGCCATCGGGATTAATCACTCGAAGATGAGGTTTTAGACGCTCTCGCCACTTGGCCCAGTAAAGTTCCTCTTTTCGAACGATACGTTTGAGATGGGCCGCGGAGTCTCTTATTCGTCTTGCAATTCCTGCTTTGGCCAAATTCGCAAGTAAAGTCTTAGCTTCCGGGCGTATTATAGCTTCTTCTACGCTTCCGTCTTTATTTGTAATCTTGGCTGTATTCTGAGGAGAAGGCCCCGCGGGGGTTTGTTTATTGGCCTCTTTAATAGCACCGGCAATCCCCCCTGGGCGTTGCTCTAAACCTTGAAGATGGTCAGGCAGGTCCTTCTTCGGATCAAACGCGGGGTGGACCCGGCGATTAAGTGAGTTAATCGTTGCAAGAGCAACGTCGTCGAGATCGTCCGCCTGAAGACTCAATCGTCCACCCTGAAAGCCCACTTCTCTCGCGCGAGCTTCAACGGACTTGCTTAAGCGATTGAGGCGATACTTAGGGACCACATAACCAAACAGTTGCGAAAGTCCCCAGACGGAGCCAATAAATGCGATCATCATTCCGGTCTCAAATAGCCATTCAGAGCGTAATCCTGAAACCTCTTCTTGCCACTCCTGCTGTACTTTTGCGTCAACAATACATACACCATTGATCGAACAGCGATGAAATCCGTCAAGAAGACTTCCCTCATTTGGCGCTCGAACGAAGGCTTGATAGCCCTTGTCAACTAAGGCGCCTCCAAAAATTCCCAAGACCACCCAGTTGAGTCGGCTGAGTCCCATTCCAAAGGCAGGAGCAAACACCGAAGACTCAAGAGAAGATAGAAACGCTCCCACTTTCGGCAGCGGAAATTTTATCAGGGCGGTGACCAAATACCATGCAAGCAGAGTGAGCATAATGTGCCCATTTACTTTGACCAGGCGATCCCAGGCCCGACGGACCCAGGTGGAGTCGGCCACATCCGTGATCACCCGTTTGTAAGCTTCAATGAGAGCTGGGTGAGCACCAACTTGACTGTGGATGGCTTGGGATTTGGAGAGGACGAAGAGAAATTTTGATGTATCACTTGATTCATCTGTTCGTTTGAGCCAGCGATTCGCTCGATCGGTAAGCGTCAAGTCTTCTCCGGCAACCACGCGCAAATTCTTGAGGATTTGCTCCTCGGTGATCGACCAGGCCTGATTCAGAAGACCAGAGCTATCTGAGCCAGATTGTGCGATTGCATAAGCGAGCGTAAGGGTTCGAGGCGGAACTTCATAAACCGGAAAATCGTCGGTGCTGCCAATGGCCGGAACGGATTCTGTTTGCGGATTTTTAACATTCATCTCGAAGAGTGGAAACTCCTCACGCATTCTCGCCCTAAGAGCCTCCACGTAAATGGATTTTTGCTTCTGATCTAAATTAAATTGCTTCAACTTGGGCTTGCCGTCTGTAAATCGATCAAATCCAACAACTTGTCCGGCGAGAATCCAAGTCTTGAGGACTTCCTTCTGCTGTTCGGTAAGTCCGCTCGTGAGCTTGGAGATGCGGGGACTCTTGTTGACGGCTTCCGTCCAGCTCGCCTCAGTCCACTGAGCGTCCTTTAGCCAAATCAGTGCTTGCGCAAGATCGACGTGGGTATCCTTGGTCAACTCAATGTCTTTTTCGTCTTTGCGCAAGAAGTTGCCCAGATTAGCTATCAATAGCTTTTCATATTGGGCGGAGGCTTCCCCATAGTTAGGCTTTCCCATGACAAAAGTCGCAAAGAGCTTTTGCGACATGGCACTCCATTTGAGTTGGTCCAATTTTTCTTTGAGAGCGGCGTGAAGAGCGAAGGGATCAACCTCTACATCTTCGCTCTGTCCAAAGGCCATATAGTCTTTTGCTGATTTGACGAAGTCCGCATCAAGGTTCTGCCGCGCTATTGTCTCTGAATTCTTAAAGTGGGCATAAATATTTTGAGATGTAGAGGGAAGTTTTGCAGCCAGAACCTGTAAATATTGATCGCGGGCCTGGTTGATTAACTTAAGGCCTTCTAGGATTTTTTCTTGAGGAAGATCAGTGTTTTCAGCTGTCTTAAATTTGAATAACTCTGAACGAAGTGTCGTGGCTTTGGACTGAGCTATCAGTTCGGAGAGAGAAATTAGAATCTGACGGGGATCATCGGCCGTCATTGCAATGAGGCCGGCAAGGGTTTGGGAAACCTTCACGCCGTTTGTACTCTCAAGAGTTCTATAAGCCGCAGTCACCTCGTTTAGTTTCTCAGAGGTAATATCGCTTTCATTGTAGCCAGCTAAAAGGATGAGTTGTTTAACGAGAGATGGGGATGAAAGGTAAAGCCCTTGTGAGCTGAGCTCGGTTAACCAATCCGCCAAATGTTCAGAAATGAAATCGGCAAGAAGTTGTTTGCGCGCGAGATAGAGGTCTTCATTGAAGGCCGCAACCTTATATTGGAGGGACGGATAAAGTGATGTGAGCGAACGGGGTAGATCAATCTTAATGGGGCGATTTTGTCGCCATTGAAGGTTGAGGTAGGAGTCGATCAATGTATCT
>JAPKGD010000008.1 GCA_026648125.1 Bdellovibrionales bacterium
GCTGGTCGGGGAAGAAGAGGATCTTCTCACCCCGCGCGAAGGCACACTCGAAGGTCTTCGGCGCGTTGCTGGAGGTGCACACGAGGCCATCGCGTTCTCCCACGAACGCCTTCAGGCTGGCGGCGCTGTTCATGTAGGTAAGTGGTACGACCTTTGCATCGCATTCATTGGATTAAAAACATCGGTGTCGTTTTTAGGTTAAAATCTGAATCTACCCGATTTAGGATTTGGGCATGAAAGATCTCAATTCGTGGCAAGATTGTTTTGAAAAACATCTCAATCAAAACTCAGCCTCCGATGGGGCACATGACCTCGGACATCTAAGGCGGGTCTGGCGGTTAGCCAAAGCTTTGGCCGACCAAGGGGATGATTTACTCATAGTTTTGGCCGCGTGCTATTTTCACGATTTGGCCAATTATCCAAAAAATCACCCAAATCGAAGTCGGTCATCAATAGATTCAGCAAAAAGGGCCCGAGAGATTCTCATGGAAATGAACTTTCCAGAGGAGAAGATCATCGGCGTTTGCCATTGTATTGAGGCGCATTCCTTTTCCGCCAATATCGAGCCTCAAAGCGGTGAAGCGCGAATCGTTCAAGATGCCGATCGCTTGGAGTCGTTGGGTGCTATTGGTCTGGCTCGAACCTTTTATGTCGCCGGTCAAATGGGATCCATGCTGTTCTGCCCTCAGGATCCATTTGCTCAGGAGCGGGCTCTAGACGACAAAAATTTTGCGATTGATCACTTTGAAAATAAGCTTCTGAGGCTGCCAGCTACAATGAAGACGATAGCGGGAAAAAGGGAGGCGGAGCGTAGAGCAGAATACCTGAGGGGCTATCTGACTCGTCTTAAGGAAGAGCTCTGAGGCGATAGAAGAATTTCCTTTCATGTATTTTAAAAAGTAGCAGGAAATCGAGACATTAAGCCCCTATCTATGGGTTTGAGGCAACCTAAGAGCAATTTCATAAGGAAATGTAAAATTTAATGCCTTGCATTTGAAATCGAGGAGCATTTAAAATTTGAGGTATGGGGAAGGTCATGAAGAGGTCAAAGCGCAAGACTAAGAAGATTCAAAAATCCAACGATGATAAATTTTCAGAGTTAGCACTCCTTGAGAACGAATTTAAGATTTTGGCTGAAAGTACTAGCGAATCGACTTTAAAGGTTTATGCTGGAGGCGCAAGTTATACATGTATTCCTTCAGTATGTAGTGGGGGACATGGAGGCCCCACTAATTGGGGCGACTGCTGCTGAAGAAGGATTTTTACATCATTTCAGGTAGACGTAAGCAATTTAAATACCGCATTCTCTGGGTCTAGTTTTATTTTGCTATTCTGGAAATATCTTAGGAGCTGCATCAGTTTGGGCCTTGCTCCCACTGCTTTTTGCTTAAGCAATTCAAAATTAAATGTCTTAGGTGAATTGCTTTGAGTCAATATCGGGGCCGAGGTTTCCCCTGTGCTTAAGATTTGTTCGACAATGTCCTCAACTCGATCCTCCAGCACCAAAACTGGGTTAATAAAAATTAGATTTCTTCCAAGGAGATCTTTATGGGCCCCCCACTTCGTCACAATAAGGGGCCACCCGCCCACTTGAGCTTGGGCCACGCTTACACCAAAGTCCTCGCCAATAAATGTTGATAGGTTGATCAATACGGGATTTTCAAATGGAAATTGAAACCAATTTTGTCCGAGATCGCCCAGAATTTGAGGGCGAGTCACCCATTGAATTTGATCGACCATGGGTCTTACCTGTGTGTTCAAATCATATTCCTGCATGGGTCCACAAACATAACAGGTAATTTTGTGGCGAGAAGATCTTTGGATGGCGGCCATAACCTTAAGGGTGGTCTCAAAGTTCTTTGCCTCAGATGCTCTCGAGGCCACAATCAGGGAGAAATCTTGTTTGGTAAGATCGAATTGAACTTCCGGCTTTTCTCTTGGGAAGAGTCTATAGCGGGGTACAACGCCTACTGATTGAGGCGGTAGATCAAAGGTACGCTCTATCAGACAAGCATTAGCAGTAGAAAGGGCCCAGAGTCGATATCGCTTTGTGGAGGGCCAGTTTAGCACAGAACCGAGGGCTATTAGCCCATCGCCAAAGAGCACGACATTTGCAACCTCGTCCCTGGGCCACTGAGTCAAATGACCCTCTCCAACGAAAGCCGGCTCTGAGTCCAAAAAGAAATTGGATAGAACCTCTCTAAGTTTAATAAAGCTCGGCCAGTTTGAATTAGCGCTCATTTGAGTTGCAGGCTAAGCAATGGGATTTATTTAATGATTGCCTCACTAAAGTGCACATGTAACAAAATATAGATGCCAGAGCCTCAATTACAAAACTTTTTTTCCCAATGTGTTTTGCGTCATCAAAAAAGTGGCGGCGAAAAGGTCGAAAAGCAAATGGCCAAATTTTGCCAGGCGTCTTTGGCTTATGGAAAAGTGTTTCCGAACCCGATTAGTCTCTATGGAGGCCTGGTCGGTTATCTTTGGTTACATCAATACATCTATGGCAAAAAAGGACAGAGATCGAAAGTCTACAAGCAAACTAAAAAAGAGGTTGTAGGCCAAGTGAATAGCATAAAGGCCAAAGAAGTCCCATATGACTTGGTGGATGGGTGGGTTGGTACGGGCATCTTTTTTCTCAGCGAAGGGCCAAGAAAAAATAAAAATAATTTAGAAAAAATAATAAAAAAAATTATCTCCTATAAAACCACCACCTCAATCGGCGAACACTATTTAACGATTAAGCCTGGAGGACCAAGGATTGACCTTGGGCTTGCTCATGGACTCTCGGGCCTTTTATTGTTTTTTAGTCTTTGCTATAAATACAAAATTGAACCCAAGACATGTCGTCGTGAAGCAGAAAATATCGTTTTGCTTATGAACAGAATTTACAAAATCAATGGCAGAGCAATGCCTTCCTATTTTCCGATCAACGAAGATTCTCTAAATCGGCGAGTGGCATGGTGTTATGGAGATCTTTCTTATGGATTTGCCCTGACTGCGGCAGGGAGGCGCTTTGCACGACAAAGTTGGATAAAAGAGGGAAAAGCAATCTTCTATACCTCAGCGAAAAAATATATATCCGAATCAAATACGCCCTACCTATGTCACGGATCGGCCGGCATAGTACAAATGTGTAGCCGCATGAGGGAGCTGGTTCCAGGTCGCTTGGCGGAAGAGACCTTATCGATTTGGAAAGGACAGCTAAATCGCCAGCTCGCGGATCTTGCTGCGCAAAAAAGCGAGAAGGAGTTGCCGGGTTGGCCTTATGACCAATCGGGCGTCGAACTTGTTCTCAATTCCAAGAATATCAAAACAAGGAAATGGGATTCTTACCTATTGCTTTCCGATCCTTTTAAAGGAACTGCGATTTGAGTCTATATAAGCCTTTTGACCAGTTTATTCTGAGAACGCCCCTACTGACCGCGGGAGAAGTTAAGCGGCTCCGCGAAGGTGCTGATTTGGACAAGGATATTTCTTGTGCCATGCTGCTTGGTGCACCAGATTTTTTCAAAAAATATCAGGCCAAGAGTGCGCGCTCTGACGAATCTAAAGAAATCATTTTTCAAAAGTATCTGCAAAGGTTGAGTGGCCGTGTAGAAAATTTTTCGATCTTCTCCGGTGTTACTGCGGGTGAACTCTCTGATGAATCTCATTTTGAGCTCTCGCCAAGAGTCGACCACGATATAGTTTTGATGGAGGATCGGGGAAGAAAAGTTGAAAAGGCCCTTCAGACTGCCAAAGAATTGGCCGGCAAAGAGGATAATAGCGTCATCATCAAAGCAAATCCTTCTCTCGTTTTTCGAAATAAAAATGTGTATTACAGGCAGCTGGTAATTAATGCCGAGGATGTGACTTATAAGAAAAGAGTTATCGAATGCGGCCCATTGGCTGCGAAAATTATAAAGTTGGCGTCGCTGGGCTCAACGCTTGCAGAGATGCTAGACTTAATCGGCAGAGAAAAAATGGTATCGGTTGAGGCGGCCAGAAAATTGGTTGAGGTTCTTTGTAAAGAGCAAATACTCCTCGTGCAGTCGAAAGAATTGCAGCCAAAGAGAAAGTCCTGGGCGGTTAGACAACTTGGAGATTTAGAAATTCATTCCAGTGGAGATGAGCTTAATGAGATAGATCCTTACGAGGTCTCAGGTCAACTTCATAAAAAGGCGGTGGCCTGTCGGCTGAGCCGTAAGAAGGCAGATGAGATCACATCAGGCGCAGAAGTTCTCATCGATCTTTTTTCTGGAAGGACGGCAAAGCGGATAGCAAAATCACCCTTAAGCCGCTGGAAGTTCAATTTTTCGGAGAAGTTTCTGCGCAGAGAAGTTCCCTTGCTTGAAGCCCTTCAGCTTTTGCCATTTCCTTCAATTATAGGCGAGCCGTCAACGACTAGTGAGAATCGAGTCTCAGAATATCTTCGTACCCTCATAGACAAACCGGAAACGTGGACATCTAAGATCCTGGAGCTTAGTGAATATGATCTCCAGCAAATTAGGAAATTGGACCGCGAGTCCTATCCGACGACGATGGACCTGCCGGCATCTTTTACATGTCTTGCGCAACTGCTTAAGGATGATTTTGTATATATTCGTTATCTAATGGGCCCCCCGGCCACGAAGCATTTTTCTAGATATGCCATCGGCGGAACAGAATTTAATCGAATGGCAAAGCATTTATCGGACAAGGAAGCGCAGAATCACGAGGGAAAAACCTGCTTTGACTTGCTTTACGTGCCACGAAAGACGAGGTTTGCCAATGTTCAGGCGGCCGAAACTTTTTCTCCCATGGTGCTCAGGGTTACTGGTTTAGAGTCTAGCGACTCTGAGCAAGAGCTCGAGCTTTCGGACCTATTGGTTTCGTATTGGGGGGGGCGTCTTCATTTGCGTTCAAAGAAACTGGCGCAGGAAGTACATCCGTTGTTTAACGATATGTATATGGCCGCATTGGATGAAAACCCCGTCTTGCGATTTCTCACTCAGTATGGCTATCAGAGGACTTTTTATTCTGTCGGATGGACTTGGGAGGACCTTAGTGGGCGATCATTCTTACCCCGGATTCAATATAGAAATTTTGTATTTTCTCCGGCGCGCTGGTGCCTGTCGGCCCAAGAATCTAAGCAACTCAGAAAAATGACGTCAGACTTAAAGAAAGCACGAGAATGTTTGCGGGAAAAAGGGATACCCATGGTCGCCAATCTCTATGAGATTGAGACTGCGCTACCGTTTGATCTTGAGGACGACGATCAGCTTAAGGTGTTTTTGGCTTCTCTTAAGTTGGATCGGGCAAATGATGTTGAGGAAGCCTTGCAGAACCCCTTTGATGAAAGCGGCCTTAAGGTGAGAGGACCCGAGGGCGGATATGTTTCAGAGATCTCATTGCCTTGCTTTAAAAGGGACCATACTCCTATTAAGCATCAGCTCAATAATTATTTTCGGTCAGAGGTAGGACAATTAGAGATCGATCATTCTTTCCGGTTTCTGGGGCCTACCTCCGGGTGCCTATATTTTAGATTAAATGTAAGTCATCTAGAGGCAGACCTATTCTTAAAGACGGAATTAAAGACAATTGTTGAAAGGCTAAAGAGCGACTTTAACTTGTCCAAGTGGTTCTTTATTCGTTATTCGGATCCCCAGCATCATATTCGACTGAGATTGTTTTCAGGGACCAAGGCTTTTCCTGCAGAAATGATGGAATTTTGCGCTGGTAGATTTCAACAATTGACGGCCGCCGGAGGTCTCGAAGGCTTTCAGCTTGATATTTATGAACGCGAGATTGAGCGGTATGGCGGCCGTTACAGTATAGATCTATTCGAAAAAATGTTTGAAGTCGATAGCGAGGCCACTCTTAAATGGATGAGCGAAATTTGCACATTAAATGGCGAATCAGATGGATTGCGACTCATATTTGCGCTTCGCTCCCTCGATTTCTGGCTTAAAGACCTTAAGATTTCGGAGAAGGAAGTTATCTCCAATCTTGATTTCCGATTTTTTCCAAACTCCGATCTACGAAATCTAGAAAAATATTTTCAGATATTCAAGGGCGCAAGACAGGCTCTCGCCAGAAGCTCAATGGATAGTATTCAAAATGGCAAGGCCATGGATTCCATTCTTTTCGAGCGATCAAAGAGGTTGAAGCCATTGATTGCCAGGCTGAAAAAGTTAGAGCTTGAAAATCGACTGGGAGTTGGTTGGCGGGGTTTGGTTGAGTCAATAATCCACATGCATATTAATCGTTTGGGACTGAATTCTCCGCCCTTCTTAGAGGATGCAATAAGGACGTTTTTGCGAAAGATGCTTCTTACGCGCATTGAATTGAAGGAAAGGTGCTTAGATTTAAGGATTGATCAAAGTTGACCTAAAGATCTTGAGTGGAAATTTATTTTCGAAGGCCTTATCCTCAGTCAACCAAGGGATCTTAGAGAGATCGTCAGCGGTTTGCCCAAAACCAATTATATAAATGGTATGAGACCTCGCAACAGTTTCAATTCGCCTTAAAACCTGGAGTAAAATCGAAGGAAAGGAGTTGAAGATATAAAAATGAGTTCCATCAGTAAAGTCATATGTAAGAACGTCGGCGGCAATAGATTCTACCAGGGGGTTGCCCAGTTGATTGGCCAGGGCCTGTGCGAGGTGAGCGCGCTCCTTCACCAATTCCAAGCCCTTAAATTTTACAGAGGGGAATACGCTCGCGCCATAAATTAGACTCCTCCCATATCCCGATCCCAAATCGTACAGAACATCAGAGGAACCTAGTTTTAAATATTTATATAACGTTCGGAGGACCACATAAGGTGTTTGCGAAAATTCTTTGGGAACTAGATGCCAGATTTCTGGATTATGATAATTGCTTGGGTCAACGCTTTCTTCGGTTGAATCATATTTCAATCCCAAAAGCGCATCAATGACCCAATCTGAAAGCTCGATTCTTTCATGGTGAAAATCAAGAAGAATTCTCTTAATCAAATCGGGTTGAGGCTTAAGCTTTCGATTTTCAAATTCCTTCAGTTCTGTATGGAGACCAATTAAGCCAGTTGGGCTGATTACGGCTTCTAACTGTTTAAAAGCGGGATCCAATTGAGCAGATGATGAACTCATTCTCGAAGCAAACTTAATATATTCGGTGGTATTGGATAAATTGACTTTGGAATCGAGGGATAGCGTTGATCTATGTTTAAGAATGTATTTGGCACCCACTGTCCACAGCCGACGGGCAGAATTCCATCTCTCTTCAGTTCGACCAAGGGCCACAGCATTTCGAACATATTCATCGGCGGGTAAGCTTTCGAGATACTCTTTCGTGATTTGATCCAATTTATACTGGTTCGAGCTCTGGTCGCGGTCGATTGGGAGACTCTGGCGAATCCATGGAATCATGAAATAGGCAATGGCGCCACTTAATAAGAGGACCAAAATCCCAGTTCGCCATCTCATTTGCATTTTTTGAATCTAATGTTTGAATTTTTTAAGGGCAAGCACTATTCCCCAAGGTCATCTTCTTAGGTGATTATCAATGAGCCCAAGTTAATTGTGACCCAGGTTACCTATTTGCTCTTGCGCCTTTTTTTATTTTTTCATTCCTCGATTGCTCATTGTGCCCGCGGAGCAGCGTGGTCCAAGGCGCCCACGGGCGAAACCGCCTTCTGTAGGACCACAAAGAGTCCGTTGCCCCTTTTAAACTCAGAAGAAATGCGAAAGCCAACCTTTTCAGCTATGTGCTTAAACTCTTCCGCCTCATAGGCCTTGTGAAGAATGCCTTTTTTGGCGCCCCATTTGTTAATCCGCGAGGCAATGGCTCTTTGCCATCCAAAGCCGGAGGGTACTAAAAGAACATTTGTGGCCAAGAGCCCTCCCGCCTTTAGAACTCGGTGCATCTCGCTCAATGCGCCCTCGAGGTCCGCAAAGCAGTGAATGGCATTTGCCACATTGATGGATTCAAAGGTTTCCTCCTTAAACGGGAGTTTATGAACGTTTGCAGATAGCAGTTTAACATTTCTGTTGGTTCTAAATCGACGCCTGGCCCCAGCCAACATGGTTTCGGCATAATCAAAGGCAGTGACATCGTTGATATTATTGCCCCGTAACTTGCGCCATTTAACGATCAAGTCAAAAAGGGTTCCTGAACCAATAGCGGCTTCAAGATGTTTTGAGCCGATGTTGTTGCTAAAGAACCCTATTTGTTGAAGAAGAGAGCCGCGATAGGCCAACTTGAGAATAAAAAAGCCACGGATATCGTACCACCAAGAGGGAGACTCATAGCCAGTAGGTAGATTGCTCATCAAATCAAGAATGATTCTAATTTTGAGCTAATGCAAGCAACGTCGAACCAAAAAACTTCTTTTGCAGAGTTAATTGTATTATTCGTTCCAACTCACAGATTCAGGCGTTTCATCCATACTAAAGTAATGGCCGACAATTATGCGTAATTCTTCTTTGGGCCCAGAGTCATTGTCCACAATTGCAGAGATTTCGTTGTGACATTTCAACAGGGCTTCGGTCACAGCGCGCGTAGCTTCTTTTGAAAGAGGGGCGACTCGGAAAAGAACCGCATTGGGATTATTTCTTTTTGTCACCGGTAGCCCATCACTGGTTTCAAAGCGTAAAAGAGCTCTTTTTGTCCAGTATCGAACCAAGCGTGAAAGCTCGATACGAGTGCCACCTTGGGCATTCACGATCGTTTGATCAATAGAATATTTCTGGCCGGTCCACCGGATGCGGCCCGCCGCAACGAGAATCTGAAGGAGTCCTTGAATCATTTCTTTAGGAAGCGTCGTTAGCCGCTCGATAATCTCAAGCGAATGAGTGGGAGCCTCTATATAATCTTTCATTAAAAGGGCACCTTCGACCGCTGAGGCGTATGGGAAAGCATAATGAACGGACTGCTCATTGCGATTTTTAAAGGCGAGATGCTGAATGCTCGGCAACGATTCAGAACCCACAAGGCGGTCCAGCCAGGCATAAAAAGTTTGTAAGCTAAAGGCTTCGAGAATTTGGCAAAGCTCGATAAAGGTGAGCTCACTTCGACCATAAAGCCAACGTTCTATGCGGTCCTGAGTAAACCTCAGTCGATGGGCGATCTCCTTTTGGCTGACTGGGCCGGCCACAAAGAGGAGAACTTGCCGGACAAATTCCTTCGGATTGTCCAGCTCATCTGACCAAAACGAATAGACCTCAAAGAAGATTTGTTGGAGATGAATCGCCTTCAAATTACAAATTTTGTAAAAATCAGACCATTTAAGTCGCGTTTGCCCCCGCTCCCATCGGGCCACCTGGTCAAAACTATATCCTAGCTCTGAACTTAATTGCTTAGACGTGTTCTGACCCCTGATGGCATTAAGTACTTCTCTCTGTAGCGAAAGAAAGTCGATTTTCTCGAATCCATTTGTGGGCGTGATCAATTCCATAGGTACCTGGTAGGATTTCCGGGCCGCGACGTGTCGCAAATAGGTATAAGCGGAGCGGAGAGCCTCTTGCACGCCGCGCCGCAAAGGTTGGGCAAATAACTAAAGCTCATCCTCACTAGGAGCTTCTGCTCGAGCATAAAAACTTTTATCCGTTAGAGAGTGCAGAAATGCCACCAAATCATTGATTTCATCTCTGGTGAGCGAAATTTTGCTAGGGCTATTGGCGACGGAACTCATGCGCGCCTGGAACCTCAAGTAGTCACTGTCGACCAGGCTTAAGAAGTCCTCAGAATATTCCTTATAAAAATATTGCCGAGGATCATTTCTATAGCTCTCACAAAATTCAACGGGTTTGGTGTGCAGTTGTATCACATCGTAAAGTGAATGAACTGATCCACTATGAGTCCAGGGTCCAGTAAGTGCTACGTTCCTTAATGTAGGCGTTTTGAATTTATAATTATCTTCATGGTTTCCGGTGATGAGTGCCAGACCACGGTCTTCGCCTTGTGGCTCTCCAGCTTCCTGGCCCTTGCCGGCGCCAAGTTGAGGTGCGCCAATGGAATAGAATCGAAAATCCGTCAAATGTGGCCCAGAATGACAGCGAATGCACTGAGCCTTTTGCAAGAATAATTTAGCGCCCTGAAGTTGGGCTCGAGTGAGTGCCCGATCATCTCCCATCATAAATTCATCAAAGGGAGATTCGTCAGCGCGAAAGGCATAATTTTCGTAGGCGGCTATGGCTCGAGCCACGTGACCAAAGTTGATATGGTCGAGATTGGAAACCGAGGGATAAGCGGCTCGGAACATTCGAATGTATTTGGGAATTCCACCGCTATTGCCATTTTGTTGACCAACCAACCTCTCAGTGAGAAGTCGCCAGACTTCGAGATTTCCCTTGGCGTCCGCAATTTCATTTTCACCAGGAGCACCCCGCATTTCGTGATTTGATGTTACAGGAAACATCGCCTGGACTGCCGCAATATTCCTAAGCTGAGAAGCAATGTGCGCTGCAGGTGGATTCTCTCCATTCAAGCTCTTCTCGGGCGTCTTTAGAGCTCCGGTGTCTGGATCTATCGATATCCGACCGTCCCACATTACTGTGCTGAAGCTCGCAAACCCGAGATTAAATGCGGCGGGGGCGTTTCTTGGTATCAGGTGTCCTTGTGATTTAAATCGACTGGGCCCAAGGCCTAGACCTCCAGTCCCTAAGGAGACGGGCAAGCCATCGCCACTTCCGAAGCGAGGGTGGTGGCAGGTGGCGCAGGAGATATTGCGATTTCCGGACAAAGCCTTTTCAAAAAAAAGGTGCTTTCCGAGGCGAATAAGAGCGGGAGTTTCGCGACTGATATCTTCTTCTTGTAGGGAATTGACCCCATTTTTCTCGAAGAGTAGCCGAATGTCTTCTGAATTAACTGAGGCGTTAACGCGGCCTGTGCCCCAAAATAAAAGCCCAACTAAAATAAATCGACTTAAGTTCAAGGATCCCCCCTCTTTTATTTTTTGAAACTCGACTAGTTCCCCATCGTCAAAATAAGTTGTCAACAAAGGAGGCCGCGTGTTTTTGAAAAGCCAAGGCTTCTCAATTATAGATATTGATACAGGTCATCTGAACTAGAGATGGTACGGACTTAGCGAATGGGCGGCATCGGAAGCTGCAGCATGGCGCAAGTGGCACGCAGTATATTATACTCTAAAGAGTTAATTTCATTGTCGAACAAAGCGGCTTGAAAGCAGGCTTCAACTAAACGACGCCGTTGTTGAGGATGAGTGATCTGGCGGATTTCCATCAGAGCCTCGAATAATCTTGGTCCCAAGGTACCGTTGACTTGAGGGAGTGAAAACTGTTCGGCGAACATTTTATTCATGCCAACCTGGAAAGCCCTTTGAGCCGAATCCTCACTGACATGGCCAAGGCGGGCCATAATTGAAAGAATAGTGGAGATCGGACCTTTGAGCTCTTGATATCGAATCCGTTTACCCATGCGGACTCGAGGTGGATTGAGCTCCATAATGGTAAGCGCGAGAAGACAGGCCGAATGAGGTTCAAGTTGATCAGATCGGACATTATTTTGAATGAACTGATCGAGCTTAATTTTCTCATCTTCGGGAAGACTCTTTGCTGAGACAAGGGCGAGATCGAGGGCCGCGAGAATTTCTTCCGCTGGAAGAGGGATACCTTTATCTGTGATCGTGGTGACCGAGGCCGCCGTCTTTAGGTCAAAAAACTGACTGATTTCATTTGCCAAAGTAGAACCGCTTGTCGCCTGGGGGAACAATGTTGCAATCACCGAAGCAACTGTGGAAGAGGCGTCCATTTCTTCAAAACGCTGGTTCTCAAACCGTTGCACCACATGTCCTGCAAAAGCGAGGCTTTCAGGGGAAATGCGTCCAAAAATTTGCTCAGGCGACTTGCTGCGAGCCCGGGTTCCTTTTTGATTCGAATCCATGGGTCTATTTAATACTCTGGCAATTCGCTCCTCAATGGGTGGGTGGGTATGGAAAAGTGAAGTCCACCGCGAGAGGGCGTCATTAAAGTAAAAATGACTAAACTGTTCAGCCTGAGGATGAAAGAGCTGACCTTGAGCGGAGGAGGAAGAAATCGTCTTAAGAGCACCTGCAATGCCATCTGGATTCCTTGTAAATTGAACGGCCGAGGCATCGGCAAGAAATTCTCGCTGTCGAGAGACAGCCGCCTTGATGAGCCGTCCAAAGAGAAGGCCTATATAGCCAATCACCATAAGTACGAGGGCCAGACCAAATAAATAAAGCAGGACAGCGCCGCCTTGACCGCTACTTTTATTGCGGCGTCCAGTATTCATACGTGAAAAGGCTCGCAATATTCCTCGGCCAGTGAGTGCCAGGAGCAGAATTCCATTTAAGACGCCGAGGAGCTGAATGTTTAATTTCATATCTCCGTTAAAAATGTGGCTAAATTCGTGGGCGATGACCCCTTGTAGCTGCTCTCGATTCAATGATTCGAGAAGTCCGCGGGTTACTGTAATCACGGCATTGGACGGTTCTGTTCCTGATGCAAAAGCATTAAGCCCTCCCTCGTTGGGAAGAACAAATATTCTGGGGACCGGGCAGCCCGAGGCAATAGCCATTTCTTCAATCACATTTCTTAAGCGCTTTTCTAAAGGATCTGTAGGCGATGGCCCAACCTCTTTGCCACCGAGCAAAACCGCTGGATATTCGGGGCCCTGGTCGCGAAGGGCGATAATCTTAAATAGACTACCCAGCCCAATTACCAAGAGAGTGATTAAAAAAGTATAGTGAGAAGCAGGCTGTAAAAGCCATAAGGAATAGCGAATCGATGGAGGGGCAAAGGGGTCCCATTGTGGCGGCTTGGTAAACAAAAGGTCCCAGCCCACGAACACCAGCACATTAATGGCAAGCGCAATTAGAATGACCGCAATAGAAAAATAGACTACGAGCAGGTACGATCGCTGCCGGGCAATGCGTTGATGTTCAAAAAAATTCATCTGATCTTAGAACTTAACTTGAACAGGTTGCTTTTCATGCTCTGGCGGCGATTCCAGTAGGCTCGCTGGGGAAAAGCCAAATGCGCTAGCAAAGACGACGGCTGGGAATGTTTCACGAGCATTGTTGTACACCATCACCGAATCATTAAAGGCTTGTCTTGAAAAGGCGATCCGGTTTTCTGTCGAGGACAATTCCTCCATGAGCTGAGACATGTTTTGATTGGCCTTCAGGTCGGGATATTGCTCAAAGACCACGCTCATTCGGCCAAGTGCATTGGTGAGTTGGCTTTCTGCTTGATTCAAAGCCTTCATGGCTTGGGCATTGGCGGGATTCGAACTTGCTGACTGCTGAGCGGATATGGCTTGATTTCGAGCTTGAATCACAGCCTCTAGAGTTTCACGCTCATGCTTCATATATCCTTTTGCTGTTTCCACCAGGTTAGGAATGAGGTCGTAGCGACGCTTCAACTGAACATCGATTTGGGAGAAAGCATTCTTAAAACCATTTCTGAGCTGCACTAATCGGTTGTAAATGCCAATAAGCATGATGGCCAAAACGAGGATAATGCCAAAAAACAAATACTTTCCATATTCCATATAGCGCCCCCCCAAAAAAACAACTCGTCTCATCATGACCGGATTGTTGATAGAAGGTCAATCGGCGAGAGCAGGTTACCCTATAGACATCAGCTCGAAGGTGCGAGGCATAGAGTCCTGGAAGTTACTGCTTTAAGCAGTTAATACTTACGCCTGCTCCCTGGCCGGTGCTGCATGATTTAACGACGTAGCAGACGTTTTGCTTTTCACTGTCGTCAATTCGATAGATTAGATCGCACTGGTTGATAGCCCGAATGGCCCCGACAGCTTCTTGAGCAGATGCGGGCATACGCCCAACCTCTTTGACTTCTACTTTCACTTTTTCGGCCGAGAATGCGGGTGTCACAAACAGCAGAGGCAAAAGCCATTTCATAGAGATGCCCTCCCATAAAGTCAGATTCTCATGGAGATTTTGATCGAATAAGTCCAGAAAGCTTGAGGTAGACGAAAGGACCTTAGCCTTATAGGCTAAAGAGAGATGAACTTACGCATCCCTTTATTTTTAGCCCTATGGCTGGCCCTGTTTTTCTACGGCACCTTTTATTTTATATCGGATTCGGAATTTTGGCCCATTGCACTCGCACGTGAATTTGGACACCTTCCGATTGAACATCCAGCATTAAT